>DATDLO010000026.1:0-10016 GCA_036519215.1 Oxalicibacterium sp. | reverse complement strand
CATACAGGCTCAATCCGGATTACTGGGCCAGCGATCTGCCGGTGCGCCGCGGCATGTTCAATTTCGAACGTATCCACTATCGCTTCTACAAGGACGATCTGGCGCGGCTGGAAGCATTCAAGGCCGGCGAGTTCGATGTCGTCGTCGAATACAGCGCGAAGAACTGGACGCGCAGCTATCAGGGCAAGCCGTTCGAGCAGGGTCGCATCGTCAAGCGCGAATTCGTGCATGAAAATACCGCCGGCATGCAGGGTTTCATCATGAACCTGCGACGCCCGCAATTCCAGGATGTGCGCGTGCGCCGCGCACTGGGGCTGGCGCTGGATTTCGAATGGCTGAATCGTCAGCTGTTCTTCAACTCGTACACGCGCATCTACTCCTTCTTCAACAACAGCCCGATGGCGGCGACCGGCTTGCCGTCTGCCGATGAACTGGCGTTGCTGGAGCCGTTGCGCGCAAGGCTCGATCCGGCCGTGTTCGGTCCGGCACCGATACCGCCGACGACCACGCCGCCGCATTCACTGCGTTCCAATCTGCTGGAAGCAGTCGAACTGTTCCGGCAGGCAGGGTGGACCTATCGCAACGGTGCGTTGCGCAATGCGAAGGGCGAGCCGTTCACGTTCGAAATTCTCGACGATCAGAGCGCGATGTCGCGCATCATCAGCGTTTATGCACGCAACCTGCAGAAGCTCGGCATCCAGGTCACGCAGCGCACCGCCGACTACGCGCTGATTCAGCAGCGAATGGACGACTTCGATTTCGACATGACCAGTCTGCGCTTCCCGGACATCAACAGTCCGGGCAACGAGATGTTCGACATGTTCGGCTCCAAGGCGGCCGATCAGAAGGGATCGAGCAACTATTGGGGGCTGAAGGATCCGGCGGTAGACAGTCTGGTCGCATCGTTGGTGAAGGCGGACACGCGACGGCAATTGACGGCCGCGGCACGCGCGCTGGATCGCGTGCTGTTGAACAAGGCCATTGTCATTCCGCACTGGTATTCGTCGACGCACCGCATCGCTTACTGGAGCCGCTTCGGCATGCCGGAACGGTTGCCGCTGTATTACCGTGCCGATCCCTACGTGATCAGTACGTGGTGGCAGACTGCGCCGCGCTGAGTACGGAAGATGAAGGAGACGCGATGAATATCTGGTCCTACATATTGAAGCGCGTGCTGCTGATGCTGCCGACACTGTTCGGCGTGGTGGCAATCACGTTCGCGGTGATCCAGTTCGTGCCGGGCGGGCCGGTCGAGCAGGCACTGACCGAATTGAAGCAAACGAGCATGGCCGGCGAAGCCAGCGGTGGCGGCGCGCAGTACCGCGGCCGGCAGGGTATCGATGCAGAACGTGTGGCCGAAATCAAGGCGCTGTACGGTTTCGACAAGCCGCCCGCGGAACGTTTCTGGCAGATGCTGAAAGGCTTTGCGACCTTCGATCTGGGGCAGAGTTTCTATCACCACATGGACGTCTGGCAACTGGTCGTTTCCAAGTTGCCGGTGTCGATTACGATCGGCATGTGGACTTTTTTTCTGACGTATTTCATTTCCTTGCCGTTGGGGATCGCCAAGGCGGTACGTGAAGGCAGCCGTTTCGATTCGATCACCAGCATGATCGTGCTGATCGGTTATTCGATTCCGGGTTTCATCCTCGGCGTGTTCCTGCTGGTGATATTCGGCGGCGGCAGTTTCGTGCAATGGTTCCCGTTGCGCGGATTGACGTCGGACGACTGGGAACAGCTGTCGCTGGTCGGCAAGGTGCTCGATTACCTGTGGCACATCACGCTGCCGGTCACGGCATCGGTCGCCGGTTCGTTCGCGGTGATGACGATGCTGACGAAAAACACTTTCCTCGAAGAGATCCGCAAGCAGTACGTGCTGACTGCGCGCGCCAAGGGATTGAGCGAGCGCACGGTGCTGTACAAGCATGTGTTCCGCAACGCGCTGATTCCGCTGGTGACGGGTTTCCCGGCCGCCTTCATCGGCGCCTTCTTCGCCGGCAGCCTGCTGATCGAGACGCTGTTCTCGCTGGACGGGCTCGGCCTGCTGTCGTACGAATCGGTAATCCGCCGCGATTATCCGGTCGTGATGGGGACGCTGTACCTGTTCACGCTGATCGGCCTGGTCGTCAAGCTGATCGGCGATCTCTGCTACGTCTGGGCCGATCCACGCCTGCAGTTCGAAAGCCTGAATCGATGAGCGACGTTTCCACTTCTGCCCCGGCTTCGATTCCGGCTCCGGGCACGGCGATCTCGCCGGGGCGGCGCGTCTGGCTGCGTTTTCGCCGCAGCCGACGCGGTTACTGGAGCCTGGTCATTTTCTGCGTGCTGTTTTTCCTCAGCCTGTTCGCCGAACTGGTGTCGAACGACAAGCCGCTGGTTGCGCGCTACGACGGCGAGATCGTGTTCCCGGTTTTCCACGATTATTCCGAGAAGAAGTTCGGCGGTGATTTCGAAACGCCGGCCGACTATCTCGATCCTTTCATCGAGAAACAGTTCGAGAAGGATGGCAACTGGGCGATCTATCCGCTCAATCGCTATCACTACGACACGCTGAACTATTTCGCCAAATCGCCGAACCCCGCGCCGCCGTCGGCCGAGAACTGGCTGGGCACAGACGATCGCGGCCGCGACGTGGTGGCGCGCCTGCTGTACGGTTTTCGCGTATCGGTGCTGTTCGGGCTGGCATTGACGGTGACCGGCGTGCTGCTCGGCATCCTGACCGGCGCGATACAAGGCTATTTCGCCGGACGTACCGATCTGTTTTTCCAGCGCTTCATGGAAATCTGGGGCTCGATGCCGGAGCTGTACCTGCTGATCATCTTCGCGTCGATCTTCCAGCCCAGCATCGGCCTGCTGCTGATCCTGCTGTCGCTGTTCGGCTGGATGGGATTGTCCGATTACGTGCGCGCCGATTTCCTGCGCAACCGCAATCTCGAATACGTGCAGGCAGCGCGTGCGCTGGGTCTGTCGAACCGGCAGATCATCTGGCGCCACGTGCTGCCGAACAGTTTGACGCCGGTCGTCACCTTCCTGCCATTCCGCATGAGCGCAGCCATCCTGTCGCTGACCAGCCTCGATTTTCTCGGCCTCGGTGTGCCGCCGGGGACGGCCAGCCTCGGCGAATTGCTGGCGCAGGGCAAGAACAATCTCGATGCATGGTGGATTGCCGTTTCCACGTTTGCCGTGCTGACGGTAATGCTGTTGCTGCTGACGAACATCGGCGATGCCCTGCGTAATGCGCTAGACGTGCGGAGGCGCGCATGAGTCTGCTTGACGTACGCAACCTGACGGTAGCCTTTGACGGCACGCGAGTCGTCGATGATGTGGGCTTTTCGATTGCCGCCGGCGAGAAATTTGCGCTGGTCGGCGAATCCGGCTCCGGCAAAACGGTAACCGCGGTGTCCGTCCTGCGTTTGAATCAGGACGCAGCCTATGGCGGCAGCATCCTGTTCGAGGACGACGACTTGCTGAAGCGCAGCGAGGCGGCGATGCGCGCCGTGCGCGGCAAGGATGTCGCAATGATTTTCCAGGAACCGATGACGGCGCTCAATCCGCTGTTCACGATCGGCAATCAGATCGCCGAAGTGCTGATGCTGCACGAAGGCTTGAGTGCGAAAGCGGCAGCCTTGCGCACCGTCGAACTGCTGGACAAGACCGGTATCCCGGAGCCGCAGCGGCGCGCGCTGTCGTATCCGCATCAATTGTCCGGCGGCCAGCGTCAGCGCGCGATGATTGCCATGGCGCTGGCCTGCAGACCGAAGCTGCTGATTGCCGACGAACCGACCACGGCGCTGGACGTGACGATCAAGGTGCAGATCATCGAACTGCTGAATCGGTTGCAGCGCGAGGAAAACATGGCCGTGCTGATGATCACGCACGATCTGAATCTGGTCCGCCATTTCGCCGATCGTGTCGGCGTGATGGAAAAAGGGCGGATGGTGGAAGTTGCCGCGACCGCCGAACTGTTCGCGCAACCGCGCGAAGCCTATACGAAGAAACTGCTGGCCAGCCAGCCGCATCGCCTTGTCGACGAGACGACTTCCGAAACGACTGCCGGAACGGCTTCCGAAGCGGTGCCGTTGCTGCGCGGCGAACATCTGCGCTGCACCTTCGACATCAAAAAGGGCTGGCTCAAGCGCGAACCCTTCGTTGCCGTCGATGACGTGACGATAACGGTGAAGCGCGGCGAGACGCTCGGCATCGTCGGCGAATCCGGTTCCGGCAAATCGACGCTGGGTTTGGCCTTGCTGCGGCTTTCGCAGGCGCGCGTGAACGGTGAAGTCGATTTCGATGGCCGCGATCTTGGCCGGTTGTCGAATCGTGAACTGCGGCCGTTACGGGCGCGCATGCAGATCGTATTCCAGGATCCGTTCGCTTCGCTGTCACCGCGTCGCACGATCGAGCAGATCGTCGGCGAAGGCCTGGCGCTGCACCAGCCGCAATTGGGGCGGGATGGCGTGCGACGTGCGGTGGAGGATGTTCTGACGGAAGTCGACCTGTCACCGGCGATGATGTCGCGTTATCCGCATGAATTCTCCGGCGGCCAGCGTCAGCGTATTGCAATCGCCCGTGTGCTGGTGCTGAAGCCGGAAATGGTGCTGCTGGACGAACCGACGTCTGCATTGGACGTCTCGGTGCAGCAGCAGATTCTGGTGTTGCTGGCCGACTTGCAGCGCAAATACGGCATTGCCTATATTTTCATCAGCCACGATCTGGCCGTGATGCGTGCGATGGCGCATCGCGTGATGGTGATGAAGGATGGCAAGGTAGTCGAAAGCGGCGCGGCGATGGAAGTGCTGTCGCATCCGCGCGAAGCCTACACGCAGCGCCTGCTGGCAGCGGCCGTCTATGCCGATGCGGAAAAGGGTGGCGCCGCATAAAAAGACAGGGAAGAGGCTGAAGGAACAGCTACCTGATGATCAGGCCAAGCGGAGTGCCGCACGCGCCGCTCCAGGCGCTCATTTCTTTTACTTGATGGCGACCTTGTCGCTTGCACGGGCGGAGACCAGTCTTGCCTTGACATGCGATGTGCTGCCGGATTTTGCAGCTGCGGTTCTGATCTTGCTAGCGGATGCGTGGCGCGCCGTTTTTGCCTTGCGACTCTTGGCATTGCGTACCGCGTGCACATACAGTTCCAGTTTTTGTCCAGTCGACAGGTGATTGCCGCTCAGGTTGTTCCAGTCGCGAATTTGTGCGACGGAAACCTTGTAACGGTTCGCCAGCGACCACAAGGTATCGCGGCTCTTGACCGTCAGCCGGATGCGCTTGCCCTCCGGTACCTCCGGTGCCATGGCCAGCATGGCGTTGTCGGCGACTTCCTGTGTAATGTCCTTCTGCGTGTCGGCAGTACGCGGCACGAGAATCGTCGAGCCTGCCTTCAGCACCATCTTCGGCGGAATGTGATTGACCTCACGGATTACCTGCGGGGTCGTATGGAACTTGGCAGCGATGGTTTCGATACGTTCGCGCGCGTTGGTGATCTTGTGCGCGGTCCACGATGACAACGCATGCGTCCATTTCGCCAGATTCGTCTTGAATTTTTCGGCGTTGCTTTGCGGTAGCAGGATTTCGGTCGTGCTGCTGCCCGTAATGACCGGGCGGTTGAATTGCGGATTCAGCGCCTTGAATTCATCCATCGGGATCTCGGCCAGTTGCGCTGCGAGTTTGACGTCGATGTCGCGCGTCTTGGCGATGCTGACGAAATAGGGTTCGTTATCCACTTTCTCCAGCGCGATGTTGTAAGCCTCGGGCGTGGCGATGATGTTCTTGACGGCCTGCAGCTTGGGTACGTAGTTGCGCGTTTCGGCCGGCATGTAGGCCGACAGGCTGTTGAAATCGATCGGCTTGCCGGCGCGCTCCGCTTTCTTGATCGCACGCTGCACCGAGCCTTCGCCCCAGTTGTAGGCGGCCAGCGCCAGTTGCCAGTCGCCGAACATGTCGTACAGATTCTGCAGGTAGGTCAGCGCCGCATCGGTCGATGCGATGACGCTGCGGCGTTCGTCCTTGAACAGGTTCTGTTTCAGGTTGTAGCTGCGACCGGTCGATGGAATGAACTGCCACATGCCGGCAGCTGTTGCGGACGAATAGGCTTGTGGATTGAAGGCCGATTCGATGAAGGGCAGCAGCGCGAGTTCGGTCGGCATGTTGCGCTTCTCCAGTTCCTCGACGACGTGGTACAGATAGAGCGATGCGCGTTTCGTCGTGCGGGCGATGTAGTCGGGGCGCGAGGCGTACCAGGTAGTCTGGGTATTGACCAGCGGATTGTCGACCAGATCGGGAATCGCGAAACCGTGGCGGATGCGCATCCAGATATCGGCGTCGCTGTCGACGGTGAACTGGCTGAGCGGATCGTTGGCGAGTTCCGGGTTGTTCTGCAGGGCGGCGTTCTTGGCCCAGTCATAAGGCGGCAGTGACAGATCGCTTGCATGGGAAACGCCGGAGACAACGAAGGACAACGCGGTGATGCACAGAATTTTGAACAGTCGGCTGGGTGTGGACGGGTGCATGGGGTCTCGCAGAATGACCGACCCATGATTAGCCGGCTGAAAAATAATCACCGAGTGTAAGGAAAGCTGCTTTCCTGCGTCAAGCGGATTTGTAGAGCTGGCAAGGCTTTGCAGTTGGGAAAGATGGCAAAAAATTAAGGATGATGCACCGATCGATGTCGACGGTGCATCACCCGGATGATCGCTTCGCGCTATATGCGGTTGTGCGCGACGTCAGCGGAAGTTGTTCTTCCACTCCCGCAGTGCGGCGAAGACGGCGATCGGATCGCTGCCGACCGCACGTCCGGCCGACGCCAGCTGCGTAACGATGCCGGCTTCGCGCGTGCGCAGGAAAGGATTGGTCGCCTTTTCCAGTCCGATTGTCGATGGCACGGTCGGCACGTTGCTGTCGCGTTTGCGCTGTTCGTCGCGCATGCGCGTGTCGATATCGGCATTACCCGGCTCGGCGGCCTGCGCGAAGCGCAGATTGGAAAGCGTGTATTCGTGAGCGCAATAGACTTGCGTATCGTCCGGCAGGGCGGCCAGCTTGTCGAGCGAGGCGAGGAACTGCTTCGGCGTGCCTTCGAACATGCGACCGCAGCCGCCGGCGAACAGCGTGTCGCCGCAGAACAGCCAGTGCTGTTCCGGTGCGAAGTAGGCGATGTGACCCAGTGTGTGGCCGGGCACGTCGAGCACCGACAACGTCAGATCGAGTTCGGGAACGCGGACCGTGTCGCCTTCGCTCAGCGATTGCGTGACATTGGCAATGCGGTCGTTGCGCGGTGCGTAGACCGGCACCTTTGCGTGCTGCAACAAGGTGGGGACGCCGCCGACATGGTCAGCGTGATGATGTGTCAGTAGAATAGCAACCAGCGACAGCTGGTGCTCATTCAATGCGCTCAGGATAGGCGCGGCATCGCCCGGATCGACGACTGCGGCATGACTGCCGTCGTGGATGATCCACAGATAGTTGTCATTGAACGCCGGGACGGTCAGTACATTCAGCATGGTATGGACAATATTTCGTCTGAAAAATCGATTATATCGCTCGGCGCCTGGCTGCAGAGCCCGGCAGGCAGTTATGTGCGCAACTGGGAACAGGCCTGCCTGGAAAAATTGACTACCGACATCTTCGGTTTCCATGCGACGCAGATTGGCCTGCCGCAAATCGAGGCCTTGCGCGGCAGCCGCATGCCGCACACCTGGTTGACCGATGTGCAACTTCCTGCCGCCGACCACGATAATGCGGCGCGTCCACTGGTGGCGATCCAGGAATTCGAGGAACTGCCGTATGCATCGGCCAGCATCGATCTGGTCGTGCTGCCTCATGTGCTGGAATTCGTTGCCGAACCGCATCAGGTGTTGCGCGAAGTGGAGCGCGTGCTGATTCCCGAGGGGCAGGTCATCATCTGCGGTTTCAATCCATGGAGCCTGTGGGGGGCGCGCCAGATGCTGGGCCGCGTTAGCGACGATTATTTCCTGCCGCAGGATGGCGATTTCATCGGCTTGCCGCGTATCAAGGACTGGCTGAAGCTGCTGAACATGGAAACGGCGAACGGCTGTTTCGGTTGCTATGCGCCGCCGTGCGAAACGGAGAAATGGCTGAATCGTTTTGCCTTCATGGAAAATGCCGGCGAGCGCTGGTGGTCGGTGCTGGGCGCGGTCTACGTCGTGCAGGCGGTCAAGCGTGTGAAGGGCATGCGGTTGATCGGTCCGGCATGGAAGACGCACAAGGCAAAAGCGCGGCAGGGCGTGCCGGCGACCAACAAGATACATAAACAGGGCGGAAATGGATAAGGTAGAGATTTACACGGACGGCGCATGCAAGGGCAATCCGGGGCCGGGCGGCTGGGGCGCGCTGCTGATGTTCGGCCAGCACGAGAAGGAACTGTTCGGTGGTGAATCGGGCACGACCAACAACCGCATGGAATTGAAAGCCGTGATCGAGGCATTGAACACGCTGACGCGGCCGTGCGAAGTGATCGTGCATACCGACAGCCAGTACGTGCAGAAGGGCATCAGCGAATGGATACATGGTTGGAAGGCGCGCGGCTGGAAAACGGCAGCGAAGGAGCCGGTCAAGAATGCCGACCTGTGGCAGGAGCTCGATGCCGCGCAGGCACGTCACCAGGTCGAATGGCGCTGGGTGCGCGGTCATAACGGCCACCCGGAAAACGAGCGGGCTGATGCGCTCGCCAATCGCGGCGTCGAAACCGTCGCGGCGAATTGACGCAGCCCTACAGACAGATATTGCAGAAGGAATAACGCATGCGACAAATCGTGCTCGATACCGAAACCACCGGCCTGAACGCGCGTTCGGGCGACCGCATCATCGAGATCGGCTGCGTCGAACTGGTCAATCGCCAGCTGACCGGCAACAATTTCCATCGCTACATCAATCCGGAGCGGGATTCGGAAGAAGGCGCGCTGGCAGTCCACGGCCTGACGACCGAATTCCTCAGCGACAAGCCGAAATTTGCGGAGATCGTCGACGAGCTGCACGCTTATATCCGCGATGCCGAAGTCATCATCCATAACGCGCCGTTCGATCTCGGCTTTCTGGATGAGGAATTCAAGCGGGTCGCGATGGGAAAATTCACCGATCATATTGCCGGTGTCATCGATACGTTGATGGAAGCCAAGAGCCTGTACCCGGGCAAGCGCAATTCGCTGGATGCATTGTGCGATCGTTACGGCATTTCGAATGCGCATCGTGTGCTGCACGGCGCATTGCTCGATGCCGAACTGCTTGCCGAGGTCTATCTGGGGATGACGCGCGGGCAGAACAGCCTGTCGATGGACCTGGAACCCGAAGTGGCGACGGCCGGCGTGGCGCTGGAAGTGGTGGCGCTGGCCGAGATCATCGTGCATGCCGCCGATGCGGACGAGCTTGCTGCGCATGCATCCTTGCTGGATGGTCTCGACAAGGAAATAAAAGGGTCATCCGTGTGGCGTGCAAGCGAAGAAGCGCATTGATGCGGTGGCGCTTTTATGCCATAATCCGGCTCTCTCCGGGAGGTTAGCTCAGGGGTAGAGCGATCGCCTCACACGCGATAGGTCACAAGTTCGAAACTTGTACTTCCCACCAGAACATGCAGTTGCAAAAAGCCCGCCAAATGGCGGGCTTTTTGTTTGTGCGGAGAAATTTGCTGCGCCGGGCCAGTGATCGGCGATGCGGCCCGTATCGAATGAGCACGGCGCAACGTGGGAAAATTGTGCCGCCGCGCCGTGACCCATCAGCTGCAAAAATCCAGCGGCAGTCGACGCGGGAAATGCTGGCCTGCGCCGGGTTTGTCGGCGTCGCGCAATGCGCGCCACGTATAGGCCAGCGCATTTTCGACGGCCTGCATCATGTCTTCCCCCAGTGCCAGACGGCCGGCCAGCGTGCTGGCCAGTGTGCAGCCCGAACCGTGATAGCTGCCCGACAGCCGTTCGCAGGTGAAGGTTCTGAACGAGCCGTCGCGCGAATACAGGCGATTGTGTACTTCATGTTCGTCGCCGTGGCCGCCAGTGATCAGCAGGTGCTGGTAG
>DATDLO010000025.1:0-3893 GCA_036519215.1 Oxalicibacterium sp. | reverse complement strand
CGAATGCCATCAAGTTCAGCCCGGAAGGATCACACATCGAATGCGTGGCACGGGCTGCCGTCGTGGCGTGCAAGCCGTTTGTCATATGCAGCATCACCGATCACGGCCAGGGCATCGATTCTAGCAAGCACGACATCATCTTTTCACCTTTCTTGCGCGCCGATGAACAGGGACGTGACGGCATCGGCCTCGGCCTGGCATTCGTCAAGATGGTGGTGGAACGGCACGGCGGCAGGATCAGTCTCAGCAGCACGCCGGGCGAAGGCAGCACGTTCACCATCATGTTGCCTTGCACGATCGATGCGACCGAATGAAACGATTCAGACAGAGCAACAGGACGCAACCGATGAAAATAGCCTCACTGGAAGACGATTCGATCGAATCGAAACTGATTTACCAGATCGTTACCGCAGCCGGCCACGAATGTGCGAGCTTCCGCGAAGGAAAAGCGCTGCTTACTGCAATGCGCCAACAGGAATTTGATCTGCTGATACTCGACTGGCATCTGCCAGACATGACGGGCAAGGACGTTATCGAGTGGGTACGTGCAAACGTCGGCGAACACATCATCGTCATGTTTCTGACCAACCGCGTGCTGGAAGAAAACATCGTCGCCGGCCTGATGGCAGGTGCCGACGATTACATGACCAAACCCATACGCGAAGCCGAATTGTCGGCGCGGCTCCATGCTTTATCCAAACGCCTTCGTCCAGTGCAGAAGCCCGGCATGCAAATGCCGATGCCCGCCTCCACCGTCATCGAGGTTGGCATCTTTCATTTCGACCTGCTGCGCAAGATCGCCACCCTGCGCGGCGAGCCTGTCGAACTAAAGCCCAAGGAATTCGACATAGCAGTGTTGTTCTTCCAGAATATCGGTCAGCTGATTTCCCGCGAACGCATCATGGAAGACGTATGGGGACGCGAGCTGATGATGACGTCGCGCACGCTCGATACCCACATGTCGCAGGTACGAACCAAACTGCAGCTGAAGCCGGACAACAATGTACGTCTGACGACGGTCTATACGATCGGTTACCGTCTGGACGTTTTCTAAGGTGGGGATTCTAGCGGCAATTCAATTGCATTGCGCCGCTTCTTCCGGAACACGGCCAATATTTTTACACCAAATCGAGCCGATAACCGAGCGTATAGATAGCCGACAACTTGACACCGTTTTCCGGCCTGATCATCAGTTTGCGGCGCACTTGAGAAATATGCGTATCGAGCGTACGCGACGTCATCAACAATTCCCGTCCCCAGACCTTCTCCATCAGCGTCCGACGTGAGACGATGGCACCCATGTTTTCCAGCAGAACCAAAGCGATGCCGAATTCCTTGGGCTTGAGTTCGATCATCCGCCCCTGCAGCTCGACAGTATTCATCAGTCTGTCGAGGCGATAGGGACCCACCTGCATTACTGGTTCGCTTGAATCGACTCGGCGCGGCTGCAAGCGCCTACCGAGCGCATGAACGCGTGCCAACAACTCGGCACCGCGTATCGGCTTCAGCATGTAATCGTCACCGCCGGCCATCAATGCCGCGACGATATGCTCCTGCAAATCGTGATTCGACAGGAACAGCACTAGTACTTCCAAGCCGAGTTCATTGCGCACCTTGCCGAGCACATCGAATCCCGTCATATCCGGCAGGCGCCAATCGAGAACCAGCAGATCGAAGCGGGATGCAGACAATGCCGCCAGCAGCGACGCTCCCGTACCAAACAATTCGCAGCTATGGCCAGCTTCGGTCAGTACATGACTTATCAGGCTCGCTTCGTCGAAATTGTCTTCCAGTGCCGCGATATGCATGTGTCATCCTAGTTATTGTCCAAACCGGGTAACGACAGGCGAAAAATTGCGCCTCCCCCCGCACTATTTATGAAATCGATCGTGCCGCCATGTTGGTCGACAACCGCCTTGACAAAGGACAGGCCCAGGCCAGCGCCCTGCTGTATAGGCTGGTCTGCCCGATAGAACGGCGTGAACAGCGACGCCTGATCCTTCTCTGCAATGCCATTTCCCTGATCGGCGATCTCGCACACCACTCGCATCGAAGACGGATTGCGCTCCGTCGTCAAGCGGCACGATACCGTCGATCCGGACGGGCCATACTTGATCGCGTTCGACAGCAGGTTGGATACCGCACGCACCATCAGGGAACGATTGACGTTGACCGGATAATCTTCTTCAGTGGCATGCGTTTCGATGCGAATCGATTTTCTGTTTGCTAGAGCCCACATGTCATCAGTGGTATCGGCAAGGATGTCGAGAAAATCCGCTTCGCTGCAATGATAAATTTTCGATTCCGCCTTGGCGAGATGAACAAAGTCGTCCGCCAGCATCAGTGTGCTATGCGCAGAGCGCTCGATCTTTGCAAACAGCTCATCAAGCTCAAGCGCCGTACTGCTGTGTTTCTGCAATTCGAGCAATGCAAGAATTGCCGACTGCGGCGCACGCATGTCATGCGATATCAGGGTCAATTGTTCGCGGGCACGTTTCAGTTCCACCTGATTTTCCACGCGCAGCTTGACGATCGCGGGATTCAGCGGCTTGGTGACGTAATCCATAGCTCCCAGTTGCAGGCCGCGCGTCTCTGCAGCGGCATCGCCCAGCGCGGTGATAAAAATCACGGGGATATTCCTAGTGCGGAAATTTTCCTTCAATCGCCTGCACACTTCGTAACCATCGATGCCGGGCATCATCACATCGAGCAGTATGGCGTCGGGTTGCGACGAAGCAGCAAGGTCCGGCGCCTTCTCGCTTTCCGTCGAAAAAATGACCTCGTAATCATCGCCAAAAATGTCGGCCATCAATTCGATATTGGCCCGTTCATCGTCAACAACCAGTATCTTTGCTTGCTGCACCCGCATTCTTTTCCTTCACGAACCGTTCATCACATCAGCTGCTATGGTATATGCACAAAGGCGGTGCAAACCATCCGCTTTCGCTCATATACAACAGTTGTTTTGGCCGCAGCGATGCCATTTCGATATCGTGTTTATTCCTTCCCAACAAGCCCGACAGACAGACGATCCACACACTCCAGCGCAGTGGGAAAGGCGAGCTGTTCGAGCGCGGATTCAAGCGCCTCCAACTCTGCATCAAAGCCGCAATACCGCAAGGCTTCGTTGACAGGCACGAAGGATTTCCGCGCCTTCAGGCTATTGTTTGCGATGTCGGCTCGCAATGTCGACAATTGCGCGGCGATAGTCGACCTTTCGCCGCCTGTGAGCTTGCGATGCGCCTGTGCATTAACAGGCAATGCATCGGAGGGCGCGGCCGCCAACGATGCTGCGGCGGCAAGTGCGATCTGCAATTCCTGTTCGAATGGGTCGAATAGCATCGCCGCCTTTTCCGCATTGCCGCCATGATATGCAAGCTCGATGGCATCGGCCGCCCCGCGCAATGCTTCCGCGCCCAGCGTCGCTGCCACACCCTTGATCGTATGCGCAAGCCGTTCGGCATCCTCGTATCGTTGCTGTTCATTCAACGTGCGCAATGTCGCCGCAGCCTGGTTGTAACGCTCATGGAAACTCAGGATCAGGCGCCGCAGCAGCGTCCGCTTTCCATTGGTAAGCACCAGTGCAAGCGGAATATCGAACGGCGGCAGTTCATCTGGCACGCCTTGGCTGTCGACGGCAGGTTCGGCCATCATCTCGCTCTCGTCCTCGGGACACTGCTGGCGCGGTTTGTCGCCCAGCCAGTAGGCAAGCGTCTGTGTCAGCAGGTCCGGATCGATCGGCTTGGTGATGTGGTCGTTCATGCCCGCAGCCATACTTTTTTCGCGATCGCTGCTCATCGCATGCGCCGTCATCGCCAGAATCGGCAGATCGTCAAAGCGCGCTTCGCTGCGGATCAGACTAGCGGCCGTCAGGCCGTCCATCTCCGGCATCT
>DATDLO010000024.1:0-7479 GCA_036519215.1 Oxalicibacterium sp. | reverse complement strand
TCCATCAGAATTTGCGCAAATGCCTTGATGCGCGGATTCTGCGAGCGGGTCAGGCCAGACTCCGGGAACGGATTGAAAGGAATCAGGTTGAACTTGCCGGGCACGGGGTTGCTTCCCTCCACCAGTGCAATCAGTTCACGTGCATGCTGATCGCTGTCGTTGACGCCATCCAGCATGCAGTATTCAAACGTAATGAAGTCGCGTGGCGCAAATGCCAGATAGCGGCGGCATGCGTCCATCAATTCGCGCAATGGATATTTCTTGTTCAACGGCACCAGCCCGTCGCGCAGCGCATCGTTCGATGCATGCAACGACACCGCCAGCGCCACCGGGCAATCCTGCGACAGCTTGTCGATCATCGGCACGACACCGCTGGTAGACAAGGTCACGCGACGACGCGACAGGCCGTAGGCATTGTCGTCCAGCATCAGCTTCAGCGCGGTGACTGTCGGCTCGTAGTTTAGCAGCGGCTCGCCCATGCCCATCATCACCACGTTGGTGATCTGACGCTCGCCTTTCGGCCCCGGCGCAATGCCCTTGGTGCGGCGCAGTTCGAATTCCGCCATCCACAGCTGGCCGATGATCTCGCCGACGCTCAGGTTGCGGTTGAAGCCCTGCTTGCCGGTCGAGCAGAAACGGCAGTTGACGGCACAACCAGCCTGTGTGGAAATGCATAGCGTGCCGCGATTTTCTTCGGGGATGTAAACCGTCTCGACCGCATTGCCATTGCCGACATCGACCAGCCACTTGCGGGTACCGTCGGACGAAGTGTGGTCGGAAATGATTGCGGGAGCGGTGATCGTGGCGCGCGTCTTCAGCTTGTCGCGCAGCGATTTCGCCAGATCGGTCATCGCATCGAAATCGCTGGCGCCGAACTGATGAATCCAGCGCTGCAATTGCTTGGCGCGAAACGGCTTCTCACCCAACTCGCCACAGTAGGCAACGAGCTGCGCAGGATCGAGGTCCAGCAAATTGGTGAGAGTCGTCATGGTCTTGCCTTGTTACCGCCCTTCTCACAAAACACTTTGCGAGAAGAGCTCAACACATTAACGCGAGTAGACGTTCAGTGCCGGGAAAAAGTAGGCGATTTCGTTCTTCGCCGTATCTTCACCGTCCGAGCCGTGCACGGCGTTGGCGTCGATCGAATCAGCGAAATCGGCGCGGATCGTGCCTTTTTCTGCCTTCTTCGGATCGGTAGCGCCCATCAGGTCGCGATTCTTGGCGATTGCACCTTCGCCTTCCAGTACCTGGATCATGACCGGGCCGGAAACCATGAAATCGACCAGATCCTTGAAGAACGGACGTTCACGGTGAACAGCATAAAAACCTTCCGCTTCGGCGCGCGACAGTTGTGCCATGCGTGCGGCAACGACTTTCAGGCCGGCGCTTTCGAAACGGGTATAAATCTGGCCGATCACGTTTTTCGCGACTGCGTCCGGTTTGATGATCGACAGGGTGCGTTCGATTGCCATCTGAAAAAACTCCAATAAAAATAAGGGGTTAAGATAAAAATGTGAGAATTCGGCTAACCGCTGATTCTAGCATGAAACACCCCTGCATAGGCTGCAAAGTCCGGCGCTTTTCGAGAGAAAACCGCATCCATACGCGCTTTGCAGCGGTTTGCATACGGGCAATGTTCTCGTCCACAGCCCTTGCCCCATCTTGGCCAAATGTCCGTCCCCCAACGAAAAACCGGCTCGCAGGTCGGCTTCTCCGAAGAACGCTTGTGTCTTATCGCTGTAGGTCGAAGACCGCCATCGACTCGACGTGCGACGTATGCGGAAACATGTTGACTACGCCAGCGTGCTGCAACACGTAACCGCCCTGCACCAGCACCGCCGCGTCGCGTGCCAGCGTCGATGGATTGCACGATACATAGACGATACGACGCGGCGGTAGCTCCGGATGTGTCTGTGCCAGTTCCATCAGCGCCTCGCAGACCGCAGCAGCCCCTTCGCGCGGCGGGTCGATCAGCATGCGATCGAATCTTCCCAGCGCGACAAAATCCTCCGGCGTGGCCTCGAACAGATTGCGGCAATAAAAGGTCGTATGCTCCGCCACATCGTTCGCCCTGGCATTTTCCAGCGCACGCTCGGTCAGAAGATCGCTGCCTTCGATTCCAACAACTTCCTTCGCCAGTGTCGCGATCGGCAAGGTGAAATTTCCCAGGCCGCAGAACAGATCGGCGACGCGATCCTCTGCCTGTATATCCAGCAGACGCAGTGCACGCGCCACCAGAACACGATTGATACGGTGATTGACCTGTGTGAAATCGGTCGGCTTGAACGGCATCTTGATACCGAATTCCGGCAGCAGGTAATGCAGATCGGCGTCCAACGGATCGAGCGGGTAGACGGTGTCCGGCCCTTTCGGCTGCAGCCACCACTGCACGCCATACTGCGCAGCGAACGCCGCCAGTTTCTGCTCATCGCCCGCCGGCAGCGGCACCATATTGCGCAGCACCATGGCCGTCGTCGCCCGGCCGTTTTCGCCTTCGCCGATTGCCAGTTCGATCTGCGGCACATGGTCGATGATAGCCAACGAAGTAATCAGATGCCGCAGCGGAACCAGCATCGCCGACACATTCGGCGGCAGGATTTCGCAGCTTTTCATGTCGCAGACATAGCTCGATTTCCGCTCATGAAAACCGACCAGGATTCCCCCCTTTTTCGGCACATTGCGGACTGAAATGCGTGCACGGTAGCGATAACCCCAAGTCGGCCCGTGAATCGGGCGCAGCATCGTCTGCGCCCTGACCTTGCCGATGTGCTTCAGGTTGTCTTCGAGAATGCGTTGCTTCATCGCCACCTGTGCACCGGCGTCGAGATGTTGCATCGAACAGCCGCCGCAGACACCGAAATGCGGACATTTCGGCTGTACCCGCTGCGATGACTCCTTGTAGATTTCAGTCAGCTTCGCCGCTTCCCAGTTCGATTTTTTGCGAAACGAAGAGAAACCTACATGCTCTTTCGGCAATGCGCCTTCGACGAAAACGACCTTGCCCGGCGTGCCGTCTTCATTCTGCAAATGGCCGACGCCGCGCGCCTCCATGTCGAGGGATTCGATATCGATGGTGGTTTGCTGCATAGGAAATGGAAGTTGCCGGAACCGCAAGGTTCCCGGCAGATGATCTGTGAAAAAATCGCGAGTGCGGATGATAGCAAATTGCGTCGGTAGCGACGCATCGCCTTCAGCACGTTACGTGCGAAAGGAGGATCAGAGCAGAGAATCCTTGCCGACGCCGGTGCGTGCCAGCGAACGTTTGAGCTTGATCAGCGCCTCCTGCTGGATCTGCCGGATACGTTCGCGCGTCACGTTCATTTCCGACGCCAGTTCTTCCAGCGTGGCCGGATCGTCGTTATCGAGTCCGAAGCGACGCGTGATGACGAGGCGCTGCTTGTCCGGCAGTTTTTCCAGCCAGTCACGCACGAGCACCGCCATTTCATGGTGTTCCGCCTGCGTGTCGGGATCGTTCGCCTGATCGCCCGGTATCAGGTCAATCAAACTGGCCTGAGGATCACCGTCCAGCGGCGCATCCAGCGATGTCGCATGCTCGGAAAGCGCCAGAATATCCTGCACATCCTCGACGCTGCGATCGACCAGATGCGCAATGTCTTCCGCCGTTGCATCCTTGCCGTCGTGATGCTGTGCTTCCAGATGAAATTTCGCACGAAGTGTCTGGTTCAGCTCGCGCACCACATGCACCGGCAGACGCACGGTACGCGCCTGATTCATGATCGCGCGCTCGATGCTCTGGCGTATCCACCAGGTTGCATAGGTCGAGAAACGGAAACCGCGTTCGGGCTCGAACTTGTCGATCGCGCGCATCAGGCCGATGTTGCCTTCCTCGATCAGGTCGAGCAGCACGACACCACGGTTGATGTAATGCTTGGCGATCGAGACGACCAGACGTAGGTTATGCTCGATCATTTTCTGCCTGCCGGCGAAATCGCCCTGCTTGGCCAGCGTCGCATAATGGACTTCCTGCTCGACCGTCAGCAAAGGGCGTGAACCGATCTGGTTCAGGTAATGTTGGGTCGCATCGGTGGAGAGTTCGGTCGACAGAACCTTCTTCAGTTCATCGATGCCGGCCATCTCGACCGGAGCCGGACGCGCCGGTTCCTGCTGCTTTTCTTCGTCGTCGCCGTCGTCGTTTGCGTCGTCAGCGGATCGAAACGTCATGTCCGACGGCAATGCATCTGCATTTTGCTCATCGTCGGACTGGACGTCGCGATTTCTGGTCATTGGCGGGCCGGCAGGAACTTGGCAGGGTCGACAGGCTTGCCCTGCTGACGGATTTCAAAGTGCAGCTTGACCGCATCGGCATCGGAATCGCCCATCTCGGCGATCTTCTGCCCCTTGCTGACGGTCTGGCCTTCCTTCACGCTGATCGTCTTGTTGTGTGCATAGGCCGACAACAACGTGCTGGTGTGCTTGACGATGACCAGATTGCCGTAGCCACGAATACCGCTGCCGGCATACATGACCTTGCCGGCACCGGCAGCCAGCACGGGCTGTCCCGATTTGCCGGCGATATCGATGCCTTTCTTGCTGTCGTCGAAATTGGAAACCACCTTGCCGTCTGCCGGCCACATCCAGGAAACCGTATCCTCGTCGCCATTCGCCGCAGCTTCCGGTTTTTCGCCATCCTTTTGCATTCCGGCCATCGTCGCATCGGAATACGGACGCTTGTCACCGCGCGGATCGGTCTTGTTGCTGCCGGCGACAGGTGCCGGTGCAGACAGCGCACGCGTTTCGACACCGGACGATGTCGAAACCGCACCGACCTGAGCACCGCCACTGCGGGCAGCCGGCATGTCGGGCTGTGCAACGCGCAGCACCTGGCCTACCTTGATGTCGTTCGGATTGGCGAGATTGTTCCAGGTCACCAGCTCACCGTAACTCTGGCCGAAGTCGAGCGCGATCCGGTACAGCGTATCGCCCTTCTTCACCGTATAGTAGGTACGGTCCTCAGTCTGCCGTGCAGATGCGCTCGTACTGCTGCCGATCGTGCGTTCGCTCACCGGCGCATTGTGTTGCGTCGTGCTGCAGGCTGCCAGCCCGAGGGACAGCAGCAACGGAAATATCAGTCGTGATTTTTTCATTTTCTTGCGTTCAATCTTTTCCTGCATGCGCGCCGCCTAACCCATCATTCCAGGGCGCAGCGGCACGAAATGGCAATCTTCCAGCGTCGAGGTCTTCCAGTCGAATTTACCGACGCGCTCTATCAGTTGCAGTACCTGCCGGCGGTCGCCCACCGGGGCAACCAGGCGTCCGCCTATCGTCATTTGCTCCAGTAGCGCCTGCGGCACTTCCAGCCCGGCTGCGGCGAGAATGATGCCGTCGAACGGGGCTGCCTGCGGCAGGCCAAGCATACCATCTCCGTAATGCAAGCGGATGTTGGCCACGCGCATAGGACGCAGGTTGGCCTTGGCAAGTTCATGCAATCCCTTGATCCGCTCGATCGAATAGACTTCCTTCGCCACCAGCGACAGCACTGCGGCCTGATAACCGCAGCCGGTGCCGATTTCCAGCACGTGATTGAGTACACCGCCATTGGCATTGGCACGCATCACCTCGATCATGCGCGCAACGATATAAGGTTGCGAGATCGTCTGGTGGTAGCCGATCGGCAAGGAAGCGTCGATATAGGCCTGGCTGGCCAGCGCCGGTTCGATAAACAGATGGCGCGGCACCGCATCCATCGCGGCCAGCACCTTCGCATCCTTTACCCCCTGTTGCGCCACACGCGCCGTCATGGCCTTGCGGATCGCATCCGATACCAGCGGCGCGGCGCGGCCGGGCGATGACGACGATACCGGCATGGCCGGCTTCATGGATCCATTCAACTGCACAGCCGGACTCGACGCGATGCTCGCACGCTTCGCATGCTGTGCCGCGTTCGACGTTGCCGTCTGCGGAGTTACTACACGGGAGACATGCCGTTGCGGCTGACTGGCGAGGCCGGAGCGCGGGGGCTTTTCCGATAGCGAGGACAGCGATAGCGGAAAACGTTTTTCCTTGTCCTTGTTCGTCATGCAAGCGCCTTCTTCAGGCCGGCAAGCTGCGCATTGTGCGTCAGGTCGATCTGCAGTGGCGTGATCGAGACATGACCGAGTGCCGTCGCATGGAAATCGGTGCCTTCGCCGGCATCCTTCTGGCCGCCGCAAGGGCCGATCCAGTAGATTTCGCGGCCCTGCGGATCGTAAGCCTTGATCACAGCTTCCGATTGATGGCGCTTGCCCAGGCGCGTCGGCACCGGCGGCTTCAGTTGCGCATAAGGCAGGTTGGGAATATTGACGTTCAACAGGAAGCGGTCGGAAAACGATTCTTCGAGACGACGTTCGACGATATCGCGCGCCACGCGCGCGGCCGATTCCAGTTCGCCCCAGCCCTTCTCGACCTGCGAAAACGCGATCGCCGGCAGACCGAACAGATACCCTTCGGTGGCAGCGGCCACGGTGCCGGAGTACAGCGTGTCGTCACCCATGTTCTGCCCCTGGTTGATACCGGAAACGATCAGGTCGGGCGCTTCGGTCATGATGCCGGTCAGCGCGATATGCACGCAGTCCGACGGCGTGCCGTTGATGAAGTAGAAACCGTTCGATGCCTGGAAGACGGAAAGCGGACGATCGAGCGTCAGCGAATTGGAACTGCCGGAACGATTGCTGTCGGGAGCGACGACGATAATATCGGCGATCGGCGCCAGCGCATCGGCCAATGCGCTCAAGCCCGGCGCCAGGTAGCCGTCGTCGTTACTGATAAGGATTTTCATAGAACGATTCTAACCGAAGCATCCTGTTTTCCCGAAGCAAACTCCGGCTCTTTTGCCTCGGACGTCGTGCCGTGCACACTACACCGCACGCACTATGCTACGCCCTCTGCCTGCTCGGTCGATGCAAAGAAAGCCTGCACGGCGGACAGTTCGCGCGTACGCTTGAATGGCGGCAAGCTTTGCCAAATACGACGGCCGTACGGTTTGGAAATCAGGCGCGGATCGCAGATCATCAACACGCCCCGATCCGTTTCATCACGAATCAGGCGACCTGCTCCCTGTTTCAGATTGATGATCGCCGCCGGCAACTGGTGATGGATGAAGCCGTTCATCCCCTTTTTCTCCAATGCCTCGATGCGTGCCGCCAGCACCGGATCGTCCGGCGGCGAGAACGGCAGCTTGTCGATGATGACAAGCGACAAGGCATCGCCACGCACATCCACGCCTTCCCAGAAACTCTGGCTGCCGATCAGCACGGCATTACCGGCCGCGCGAAAACGGTCGAGCAACTCGGTACGTCCGGCTTCGCCCTGCACCATCAGCGGAAACGGCAGCTTGCGCCGTGCGAATTCATCGCGCAGTCGCTCGGCAGCACGATTGACGGCACGTATCGTCGTGCACAGTAAGAAAGCACGACCGCCGGCAGCCTCGATCACCGGCAGCGCTGCGTCGATCATGGCGTCGGTATATTCGAGCGCATTCGG
>DATDLO010000023.1:0-2236 GCA_036519215.1 Oxalicibacterium sp. | reverse complement strand
GCCGGATTATCGTTGCCGCGCAGCAGATGCCAGGCGCCCGATGCGACGACGAACAATGCGGTCGCAAGAAAGGCGGCGACACTCATGTGCATCAGGCGATACGGAAACGATGGATTGAAAATGACCTGCAGCCAGTCGGTCGGCACGACACGGCCGTCGATGATGTCGTAGCCTTGCGGCGTGTGCATCCAGCTGTTCGACGCGATGATCCAGGTAGTGGAAATCAAGGTGCCGACGGCGACGGCGGCGGTTGAGAAGAAGTGCAGTTTTTCGCCAACGCGGTGCCAGCCGAACAACATCACACCGAGAAAGCCAGCTTCGAGAAAGAAGGCTGTCAGTACTTCATATGCGAGCAACGGCCCGGTGATCGAGCCGGCAAAGTCGGAAAAATAGCTCCAGTTGGTGCCGAACTGATAAGCCATCACGATGCCGGATACGACCCCCATGCCGAAGTTGACGGCGAAGATTTGTAACCAGAAGTGATACAGATCGCGATACACCTGGTTGCGCGTACGCAGCCAGCATGCTTCCAGTACGGTCAGATAGCTCGCCAGCCCGATCGTGATGGCGGGAAAGATGATGTGGAACGAAATGGTGAATCCGAACTGGATTCGCGCAAGCTCAAGAGCAGACAGGCCGAACATGATGCGTCCTTTGATGACACCTCGTTGGAAAACCTGAAACTCATTCTAGGCAGCAAAACACATAAAGTGTAGTGGGCATTAAGCCCTAGGACATATGGTCCTGGGTCAATTTGACTCAGATGTTTCTCGCCGGCACGTATTCTTGCGTTCGGCGAGGTTTGCGACGCTTTACACTTTGTTGCGATTCAGAAAAACGGCGGAGGAACTCCCCATCTTGCATGGGCCTCGAAATGACAAGATGAATCTCATCAGTTCGATTCATTCGTTCGATACAAAGGAGTCATCGTGAGCAGTTTCCCTATGCGTTTCATGCGCATTGCCTTGGCGCTCTGCCTGATGGTATCCGCATCGGCATGGTCGCAAACCTACGTCAATCTTTCGATTACGACGGCACCGCCGCCGTTGCCGGTCTACGTGCAGCCGCCGATTCCGGACAACGGTTATATCTGGCAGCCGGGTTACTGGGCCTATGACGATGGCGATTATTACTGGGTGCCGGGTACATGGGTGTTGCCGCCTTCGGTCGGGCTGTTCTGGACGCCCGGCTACTGGTCATGGCGTAACGGCCTCTACGTTTTCTATCCCGGCTACTGGGGACCGCAGGTCGGCTTCTACGGCGGCATCAATTACGGTTACGGTTATACCGGTTCCGGCTATCACGGTGGTTATTGGCGGCATAACGTCTTTTATTACAACCGCTCCATCAACAACTTCGGCAATCGCCGTATCACGCACGTCTATAACAAGACCGTGATCAACAAGGTTACCGTCAACCGCATCAGTTACAACGGCGGACGCGGCGGTGTTGCCATGCGGCCGAGCGAACGCGAGCGGCATTATGCGCGTCAGAAACACATTGCACCGACCGGAGCGCAGCTGCAGCACGCACATGAAGCATTCGGCAATCGCGAACAGCGCGCGTCCTTCAATCGTGGGAAACCACCGGTTGCCGCGACAGACCGGCCGGGGCAATTCCACGGCAATGGTGCTGTTTCGTCGCGCGATGCAGGCAGACAGGATCGTTCGCGTGAAGATATGCGCGGCAATAACGGACGTCGTCTGGAGAACCGGGAAAGCGATCCGCATCGTTTATCCAGCACGGATTCGCAATCCGGCTTTGCGCGCGACAATACGCAACGGCAGATCGAACGCACGCAGCAACAGCAAAGAGACCAACTGCAACGTCAGCAACGCGAACAGCAATCGCAACAACAGCGGCAACGGCAGCAAGATCAACAGGTACGCAATGCACAGCAGCGACAGGAGCAGGGACAACGCGAACGACAGGCTCAGCAACAACGCGAGCAATGGAACCGCGATCAGCGTCAACAACAGATGCATCAGAATCAGCAGCGCCAGCGCGAGCAGAATGTGCAGCGCGAACGGCAACAGCAGGAAAAAATGCGTCGTCCGCAACAACAGATACAGCAACGCGAGCAGCAGGTTCGCCAGGTTCAGCAGCAACAGCGTGTAGAGCAGGGCAGACAGCAAGGGCAGAATCGTGGTCCGCAAGGTGGAGGGCGCGACGACCGCCGGCGCGAATGATGTGGATTATTTTCCGTTTTCCAAAAACAAACTCCCGCATTTGCGGG
>DATDLO010000022.1:0-8078 GCA_036519215.1 Oxalicibacterium sp. | reverse complement strand
GTAGAACACTTCGAGCGCCTTTGCCAGCAGTTCCTGCTTCAGATTCGGGAAATGCACGGCGACGATCTGTTGCATCGTCTCGCGATCGGGAAAACGAATGTAGTGGAAGAAGCAGCGACGCAGGAAGGCGTCCGGCAATTCCTTCTCGTTGTTCGACGTGATGATGACCAGCGGGCGATGCTTGGCCTTCACCATCTCGCGCGTTTCGTAGACGTGGAATTCCATGCGGTCCAGTTCGCGCAGCAGGTCGTTCGGGAATTCGATGTCGGCCTTGTCGATTTCGTCGATCAGCAGCACGACCTGTTGCTCGGCGGTGAACGCTTGCCACAACACACCCTTGACGATGTAGTTGTCGATGTTCCTGACGCGCTCGTCGCCGAGCTGCGAATCGCGCAGGCGCGAAACTGCGTCGTATTCGTACAATCCCTGCTGCGCCTTCGTGGTCGATTTGATATGCCATTGCAATAATGGCATGCCGAGCGCTTCGGCAACTTCTTCGGCCAGCATCGTCTTGCCGGTGCCCGGCTCGCCCTTGATCAGCAGCGGGCGTTGCAATTGCAGCGCGGCGTTGACGGCCAGTTTCAGATCGCCGGTGGCGACGTAATTGCGGGAACCTTCGAAACGTGTTTCTTGTCGCATGCGTGTCACTGGAAAGAAAAGAAATCGGAGTATAAGCGAAACGCCTTGCGGCCTTGGCGGCAGGCTGCAATCGCTTTGTACGTCGTACCGCTCGTTGCATCGTGTTATTGCAGTTCTATCGCCGCGCCGTTGCCGTTACTATTGCCGCTGTTCAAAAAACCTTCCCATTACAATAAATACAATGAAGCTTTCCTTTTCACGAATCTGCGCGATCTGGCGCAGGTTCCGTCGCGGCGCGTTGCGGCATCACACCGATCACGCGCGCTATCTGCCGCAGATCGAATCGCTGATGCGCCGTGCCGATCCGAATGCGCACTGGCATGTGCGTGCCAACTGGATGATCGATCTGGCCGAATGGGTGCGCCGCGAACCCAAGGTATCGCTGCTGGGCGACGAACGGTGGCGACGCGTCAAGCACCAGCGCATCCGTTTCCTGCTTGACTGGCTGGATGCGAATCGCGATGTGCGGCAGAACGTGCAGGCGACGCTGCGCAAGACCTTGCGCGAAGCAACCGGCCATGAACTATTTTCCGCCACCGGCATGCCGCGCGAATCGGCATTCTTTTCGGAACTGTCCGAACGTATTGCCAAATTGGTGTTGCCGCGTCCGGTCGGCCAGCAGGATCTGTCTTCACTGTTTACCGCGATGTTTCCCGACGAATCCGATGCGGCCTGGCTGATGTCGCTGGACGACAGGACGCTGTTGCGCCTGTGGAAACTCGGTGGCGACGACGGCATCGCGCACGGCTATCGCCAGCAGATCGATGAAGCGATGCTGTACCTAGTGACGATGGTGATTTCGGTCGGCATCAGTCCCGCCTTTCGCCAGCGGCTGGAACCGCGCATGCCGTTGCTGGCGACGCCCTTCATGGCGTTGCGCCGCGAACTGGAAGTCTGCCTGATGATCAAAACGCACGATGCATCGGCGCTGCGCAGCGTGCGCATGCTGGTTGCCGTGTGCCAGGCGCAAACCGACAAGATCTATGCGCATCTGGATGAGCACGGCGTATCCGTCAGCCTCGTCTATCACGTCGAACGCATGCGCGCGCAGCTGGCACGCATCGCCCGCTTGCTGGATTTGCGCGGCGCACAGGCCGAGCAAGGCTCGGGGCAGGTACAGGCGGTGTTGGCCGACCTGATCGTCGCCAATCATCATCGTTCGTCGGTACGCGAATTGCTGAGCCGCAGCTTTGCGCTGCTGGCGCGCAAGATGGTCGAACGCAATGCCGATCACGGCGAGCTCTACATCGCGCGCAATCGCATCGAATACAAGATGGTGTGGAAGGCTGCGCTGCTGGGCGGATGCGTGGCGGGTTTTATAGCGCTGGCGAAACTTGGCATCGACACCATCGGCCTTGCCAAATTCTTTTCGGGATTGTTCCAGTCGGTCGTCTTCGCGGCAGGCTTCCTGTGCATTTCGGCAATCGGCGGCGTGCTGGCGACGCGGCAGCCGGCAGTGACGGCACCGGCCCTGGCGGCGGAAACCGCTGCGCTCGATACGCCGGAAGGATTGCGCGCGCTGTTGTTGCGCGCGACCGCAATCCTGCGTGCGCAGGCGGCGGCGATCTTCGGCAACCTGCTGACGGTGGTGCCGGTGATGGCCGTGTTGTGTGCCGTGGTGCTGCCTATCTTCCATCGCCCGCTGATCCTGCCGGCCAAGGCCGAAGTCGTGCTGCACAGCCTGTCGCTGGTCGGCTTCACGCCGCTGTTCGCGATCGCCACCGGCGTACTGCTATGGCTGGCGAGCCTGGCGGCCGGTTTTGCCGACAACTGGTTCACCCTGCGCGGGCTGAAGCTGGGACTGGCGCATCATCGCCGGCTGGTGCATGCATTGGGTGCCAACCGTGCACAGCGGCTGGCGGCCTGGCTGGAGCGCAACATCGCCGCCATCGCCGGCAATCTGGCATTGGCCGTGCTGCTCGGCATGACGCCGGTGATCGCGGATTTCTTTGGCGTGCCGCTGGCCGTGCGGCAGGTGACGCTGTCGGCTGCAACACTGACGGCAGCGGCCGGCAGTCTTGGCTGGGACGTATTTTCGACGCCGCAATTCTGGCTGGCTTGCGCCGGTGTGCTGGTGACGGGTTTGCTGAACGTGGCAACGGCTTTCGGCTGTGCGCTGGTGTTGTCGTTGCGCGCGCGCGATGTGCCGCGGGGCCGCCGCCGTATGGTGTTCCGCGCGGTGCTGCGCCGTTTCGTGCTGGCGCCAATGGCGTTTTTCTGGCCGGTCACGGTGCGTACCGAAGAAGCGGCGTTGCAACAGGAAATGGACGAGCAGATGGTCGAACAATCGCAAATGGAAGAAGCGGAATCCGTGCCGGAAAAGAAAGAGGAGCGGGAAGAAGAAGGAAGATAACGGCAGATTGTCATCAACAGGCGGCTGATGGGGCGGAAAATTTCAACGTGACGCGCGTCCGGTCTTCAGTTAGAATCGAGCGGTTTTTGGTGTGGCTTGGCAATATTTTTACGTAACAAAAGCTGTCTCATGCGGCGTCCCGTCAGCGGGATTCGTATTAATCTTCCACAGACATCATGAAAAAACTCTTTGCACTCCTCGTGCTTGCGGGTGTGGCCAACGCTGCCGTTTCGGCAGAAATCGTCGGCGATGCCAAGGCGGCAGCCAACAAGGTTGCGATGTGTATCGGATGCCACGGCATTTCCGGTTACAAGACATCGTTCCCTGAGGTCTATCAAGTCCCTATGCTGGGCGGCCAATCAGAGAAATACATCATTGCCGCGCTGCACGCCTACAAGAAGGGCGACCGCAATCATCCGACCATGCACGGCATCGCAGCCAGCATGTCCGACCAGGATATCTCCGATGTGGCGGCCTACTATGCACAGCAAAAATAAGGGGAGGCCATCATGAATAAATTCATCGCATCGGCCGTTGTGCTGCTGTCGGCCACGGTTTCGTTCCACGCATCGGCCAATGACCGCATCGAAGCGGGCAAGGCTGCCGTCACCAAGTTCAATTGCGCGTCCTGCCATGGCGCCGATTACAACTCGCCGATCGATCCCGCCTATCCGAAGCTGGCCGGCCAGCACAAGGATTATCTGGAACATGCGCTGATCGCCTATCGTCGCGGCGCGGGCGGCCCCAACAGCCGCAGCAATCCGATCATGGGACCGCTGGCGAAACAGTTGTCCGATCAGGACATCAAGAACATCGCCGCCTATCTGCACAGCCTGCCGGGAACGCTGGTCATTCGCAAATAATTCGATGCATTCAAATAAAAAAGCCACGGATGAAACCGTGGCTTTTTTGTTGTGCGGCGGTGCAGGCGATCAGCAACGCTTCCTGATGCATTCGATGTAAGCTGCGCCATCCGGCGGCAGGCCGCTGCGTTGCGATGCCCAGATCATTTCGCCCAGGCATTCCATCACCTGATGATGCGCATCGTGCTCGCCGATGCGCTGTGCCAGCGTCTGGTAGGCAGTGCGAATGCCGGGCGGCTGGTCGATCGAAATCTGCTCGGCGATCGACAGGTGCATCGACAGGTGCAGGAAAGGATTGCTCTGTCCCGATTCCACCGAATAATCGGCCGCCAGCGCGGCTTCCACATCCTTCAGTGCATCGGCGTATTCGGGATGCTGGACGATCCAGTCGCGCGCGATCGCTTCCAGCGGCGTCAGGATTTCATTGGCCTGCTGCTTGCGGAAGGTCTCGCAGAAGAATCGGCGGACGTCGTGCTGTGACGGGGTAAACATCGGAAGCGGGGAGTTCGATAGGGACAATCCGGTATTGTACGTGGCTTGCCGGCTGCCCGCATGGCCGCTTTCCGCTACCATAGCTGCCTTTATCCGGCACTGCATGCGGCTTCGCCTGCGGCGCCGCATCCGAAACACGAACAGAATGGACACGCCATGTTGAACCAGGAAGCGATCGAAACCCTCTTTACCCACGCCCACACCAACCATGCATGGCTGGACAAGCCGGTGACCAACGGCCAGTTGCGCGAAATCTACGAACTGATGAAGTGGTGCCCGACTGCGTTCAACTGCTCGCCGATTCGCATCGCTTTCATCAAGTCGGATCAGGCCAAGGCCAAGCTGGCGGCCTGCGTATCGCCGGGCAATGTGGAGAAGGTGAAGTCGGCACCGATCACCGCGATCATCGGCATGGACATGGCGTTCGGGCGCAAGATGCCGCAACTGTATCCGCATGCCGATGTGCAAGGGATGATGGAGGCCAATCCGAAGCTGGCGGAGGAAACCGCGTTCCGCAATTCGTCGCTGCAGGGCGGTTACTTCATCCTGGCGGCCCGCGCTGTTGGTCTCGATTGCGGTCCGATGTCAGGTTTCGATGCGGAAAAGGTCAATGCCGAATTCTTCGTCGGTACGCAGGTGAAAGCCAATTTCATCTGCAGCATCGGCTACGGCGATCACGACAAGATCAAGCCGCGCCTGCCGCGCCTGACGTTCGAGGCCTCCTGCGCGCTCGTGCTGTAATCAGGAAAATCAGACGCCCTTGGCCGGCAGCGGCGTCTTCGCCTTGTATTCGCACAGGTCGGCAATCAGGCAGTTCCAGCATTTCGGCGCGCGCGCGATGCAGGTATAGCGGCCGTGCAGGATCAGCCAGTGATGCGCATCCTGCTTGAAGTCGTCGGGCACGAATTTCATCAGCTTCTGCTCGACGATGTCGACGTTCTTGCCCGGCGCGATGCCGGTGCGGTTGGAGACGCGGAAGATGTGCGTGTCGACCGCGATCGTCGGTTCGCCGAAGGCGGTGTTCAACACGACGTTGGCCGTCTTGCGGCCGACGCCCGGCAGCGCTTCCAGTTCCTCGCGTGTGCGCGGTACTTCGCCGCCGTGCCGTTCCAGCAGGATTTGGCAGGTGGCAATGACGTTCTTCGCCTTGGTGCGATACAGGCCGATGGTCTGGATGTAGGGTTCCAGCCCTTCGACGCCGAGTTTCAGCAGCTTCTTCGGTGTATTGGCGACCGGGTAAAGACGGCGCGTGGCCTTGTTGACCGAGACGTCGGTCGCCTGCGCCGACAGCAGCACGGCGATCAGCAGTTCGAACGGCGTCGTGTATTCGAGTTCGGTGGTGGGATGGGCATTGGCGGCGCGCAGCCGCTCGAAGATTTCGCGTCGCTTTTGCGCGTTCATTCCTGGTCCTTCTTTTCCTTGTCTTCCTTTTCTTTTTCGGCCTGTTCCTTCTTTAGTCGTGCGCGTTCGATCGCGGCCTGGATGATGGCTTTCTTGCGCGCCTGTTCCGTTTTTTCTTCTTCGGTCAGCGCTTCTTCGTTCTGTACCGCCTGCAGTTTCGCGGCAGCCTTGGCGGCGAGGCGGGCGTCGTTTTCTTCCTTCTCGCGTTTCAGTCGCAGTGCACGGAAATCATGGCGCGCGCGCGCGGCATCGGCCTGCTCTTGCGACCATGCCTGCCAGCCGGTCTTGCCGGGCGTGACTTCGACCATCGTGATGCAGTCGACCGGGCAGGGCGCCACGCACAGGTCGCAGCCGGTACACAGTTCGTTGACGACCGTGTGCATCTGCTTGGCGGCGCCGACGATGGCATCGACCGGGCAAGCCTGGATGCACAGTGTGCAGCCGATGCACAATTGTTCGTCGATCAGCGCGATCGGGCGCGGACGCACGACGCCGTTGTCCGGATTGATCGGGATGACGCGTTTGCCCAGCGTTTGTGCCAGCCGTTCTACGCCTTCGACGCCGCCCGGCGGACACTGGTTATGTTCCGCGCGGCCTTCGGCCATCGCTTCCGCATAGGGACGGCAGGCTGGGTAGCCGCATTTCGTGCATTGCGTCTGCGGCAGCAGATCTTCAAGCTGATCAGCAAGCGTGCGGGAATCGTTGGAAGACAAGGCGGATACGGATGTCTGTGGCGGAAAACCGAATTATCGTTCAAGGCGGGCTTGCGCGCCAACGAAACCGGTCACCGACAGGCGTTGAACGGACGGTGATGTGAAAACGCCCCGGGAGAATACTCGCGGGGCGTTGCGTATGGTGCCGATCAGCGTGGATTCAGCGTGCCGGAATTTAGCGCGCCAGATGCGGCAGCTTGTTCTGCTTGTCTTTCCATTCTTCCGCTTCCGGCAGCGCAGCCTTGGTCTTCGTGATCGAAGGCCAGTCGCGCGACAGTTCGGCATTCAGCGGGATGAAGTGTTGCTGATCGGCCGGCACATCTTCCTCGGCATAGATCGCATTGACAGGACATTCGGCCACGCAGACGGCGCAATCGATGCATTCGTCCGGATCGATCGCCAGGAAATTCGGGCCTTCGCGGAAGCAATCCACCGGACACACATCGACGCAGTCCGTATAACGGCACAGGATGCAGGAATCGGTTACTACGTGGGTCATACCAGTCCTAATTCTGAAAATAGTCGGGAGCGGACGGCTGTGGGCCAAGAGGGCGCAACGGAAGTGGGCGCAGCAGGGCAGTTGGCAGCCGCAGAAACCCTGCATTTTAATGCATATCGGCCGGCCTCACAAACCTGGCTTATATGGATTTGGAATAAGCAAATGCGAACGGCGAACGCTGGAAAGCACGCCGGAAGCCGCTTCCGCGCTAGAATCCCGTCCTTTTGACGACGGGAAGAAGGGCATGGCGGATATCAGCATTCGGCGCGAACACGGGCTTTCGCTGCAGCAAGCGAAGGAGGCGGCGCAACAGATCGCGGATCGCATGGCAGGCGAATTCCAGATGGCGACCGAATGGTGCGGTGACGTGCTGTCGTTTCGCCGCAGCGGCGTGGCCGGCACGCTTGCGCTGCAGGAACGTGCGGTGCAGATCGATGTGACGCTGGATTTCCTGTTCAAGGCCTTTTCTTCCACGCTGGAGGAAAAGATCGTGCGCAATCTCGACAAGGTATTCGGCACGCGCTCGTGACGCAGCGGCCGGTATCGGCCGTGCCATGGAAATGGAGAGTCGGCTAAAGACATAAAAAAAGCCCCGGTCGCAGGACGCGGGGCTTTTTTGTCGGCTTTGCCGCCAGCTGGATCAGACGCCCAGCAATTCCACTTCGAAGATCAGCGTGGCGTTCGGCGGAATCACGCCGCCCGCGCCGCGCGCGCCGTAGCCCAGCGATGCCGGGATCGTCAGCACGCGGGTGCCGCCAACCTTCATGCCCTGCACGCCTTCATCCCAGCCCTTGATCACGTGGCCTGCGCCCAGCGGGAAGGCGAACGGATCGTTGCGGTCCTTGCTGGAATCGAACTTCGTGCCGGCGCTGCCGTCCGGATTTTGCAGCCAGCCGGTGTAATGCACTGTGACGTGGTTGCCGGCAGTCGCTTCCGCGCCGTCGCCGACGGTCTTGTCTTCGTATTGCAGGCCGGAGGAGGTCCTGGTGGTCATGGTCTTGTCCTTCAATGAAAGTGTGTCCGAAACGGCAGATTGTAGCAGCGATAAAGATTCCAAATACGGGGGGAATCCAGGTTCCGAAGGCGTTGCCGCCGTGCATTGTCCGGCCAGGCGCGCC
>DATDLO010000021.1:0-5430 GCA_036519215.1 Oxalicibacterium sp. | reverse complement strand
GACGCGCCGCTTCTTCATGAATACCCGCAACCTGTCGGAAGACGAGGCTATTTCGCTGATTTCGGTTTCGGTCGACTTCGGCATTACGCAGGTCGTGGACGGCAACTGGGGCGTGCACGCCATCATCAAGAAAAGCATCTTCCCCAAATAATCGATATGACATCGTGCCGGTGAATGGTCGCCGGCACGTTTTCAACATCAGGAAAAAAACTTATCGAAGGGCTTTCACAAGGAGGAGTAGAGATGAAACCGGAACACGTTTATGTAGGTAGAAACGAGATCGTGGCACTGATCGTCGGCCTGATTACAGGTTCGCTGTACACATGGCTGAATTTACCAATTCCTGCACCGCCTGTCCTCGGCGGCATCATGGCGATCATCTTCACGTACATCGGTTACCTGATCGTGCAGGTGATCCGCAAGGCTGTCGTCTTCGGTCCGCCAAAAGAGTGATTCCTCTTTCGAATCAATCATTCATATAACAGGAGACACGCATGATCGAAATCGGCTTTGGCGCAACTGAATTGCTGGCATCCGGCGTCGGACTGGTAACCGGCCTGCTCTATACATCGGTACGTGCACCGATTCCGGCGCCCAATGTGCTTGGCGGCATCTTCGCCATTCTGGGAACCTTCATCGGCTATCTCGCCGTCGCCGCAATGCGCGGCCAGGTGGTTTTTGTAGGCTGATCCGCCGCAAGGTTCACCTTCCATCACACTGCCGTAGTGGCGTCCTGACGGCCATCACTTCGCACGCAACGACCGAACCCCACCTTGTGTGGGGTTCTTTTCATTTCCGCCATTCGAGGCACGCGGTATTTTCATAAATGCCCGGTCGACATTCGTTCGCTTGCCGCACAAACAGCTTTGCATACGCTCGACACAGCCCTTCCCTTGCGACAAAACGATCAATCGCACAAAGCAGAACACACTCACAACGTACTGAAAAGCACGCTTAAACGTATTTAAACCGATAAAAATGCAATGTTATGTATCTGCCGCAACGGCAGATACATTGCGACACAAATACCGCGAACAGCTTCGGTATAAATCCACCTGTCCGCGACGAAACCGTTGACGAGACTTTCGATATCGACCGCTGCGACGCTGGCAGCGCCCTTTAAACGGCCTGAAGCAGGCCCATCCATACAGTGGAGCAAAACATGTCCGAACCGATCAACCAGCATCGCCGCCGATTCTTCAATACCGCCGCCCTGGGGCTGGCCGCCACGCAAATGGGTTTGGCAAGCCATGCCGGAGCCGCGCCAGCGTCTCCCGCCCAAACCGCTCACAAGGCAGGCGGCCACACCTCTTTCGCATCGTTGAAACAAATCAAGGCCGGCCTGCTCGATGTCGGCTATGCGGAAGACGGCCCAGCAGACGGCCCGCCCGTCATCCTGTTGCATGGCTGGCCGTACGACATCCACAGCTTCGTCGACGTTGCGCCTATCCTGGCGGCAGCCGGATACCGCGTCCTCGTTCCTCATCTGCGCGGCTACGGCACCACGCGCTTTCTTTCCGAAAAGACCTTGCGAAACGGCCAGCAGTCGGTGTTTGCCGTCGACCTCCTGGCCTTCATGGATGCGCTCCACATCCAGAAGGCGGTCATTGCCGGCTTCGACTGGGGCGCGCGCATTGCCAATACGCTCGCTGTCTTGTGGCCGGAGCGCTGCAAGGCGATGGTCTCGGTCAGCGGCTACCTGATCGGTACGCAGGAAGCCAACCTCAAGCCGCTGCCGCCGAAGGCCGAATTGCAATGGTGGTACCAGTACTACTTCGCCACCGAGCGCGGCGAGGCAGGCTATCGGGCCTACACGCACGACTTCGCACGCCTTATTTGGGAACTGGCTTCCCCGAAATGGGCATTCGACGACGCCACCTTCCATCGCTCCGCTGTCTCTCTCGACAATCCTGACCAGGTCGCCATTGCCATCAGCAATTACCGCTGGCGGCTGAACCTCATCAAGGGCGAGGCGAAATACGACCGACTGGAAGCGTTGCTTGCGCAACGCCCGGCCATCGCCATCCCGACCATCACGATGGAAGGCGATGCCAATGGCGCCCCGCATCCGGAACCGGCTGCCTATGCGGCGAAATTCTCCGGCCCTTATGCGCATCGCCTGATTACCGGCGGCATCGGACACAATCTCCCGCAGGAAGCACCCGAGGCATTTGCGCAAGCAGTCATGGATGTCGACAAATTCCCGGTTTAAAGCAGCCGCCGGCCTGCAAGGCCATCCCTGCACACAGCCCCATGCCTAATCGCATGGGGCTTTTTTGTTCTGGCGCAGCACGGCCACCAGCATCAGGACAAATCGTGAAATTCCTTGTCTAAATTTCCGGAGATTTTTGCCGTTTACAAACTTAATCGCCCAATGAAACGGGGAAAGATCGATATCTCGTTTCCTGGCACGCGAATTTGCAAAACAATGTGAAATCCGGCGGCAGCCCACAGAGTTTGTAGTTGAATTACCAACAAACTGCATGATCATGCAGGCGGATCGGCAAGAAAAGTACAGACAATCTTGCCTTTTCCTGATGTGAAGAGATATCGGACCCGGTAAATTTTGTCAGCAAACAAAGTAAGCCAAACACCGACATGATGCGAAAAAACCATAAAAATCCGATATATAGCTCTCGGATTTGTGAAATATTGTCACATCGCAACTGTCGAAGGTTCAGCGCGGGAATAGTTTGTTAAATTAGGCCCACGATGTACTACCTGCTGATCAAGCGTCAAAAATATGCGAATCGCCGTACTTGATGATGACCGCAGCCAGACAGATTTAGTCTGTCAGGTGCTGAATGCAGCCGGTCACTTCTGCCATCCGTTCCAGAGCGGGAAAGAACTGCTGAACCAGTTGCGCCGTGAGAGCTTCGACATGCTGATCATCGATTGGCAGGTCCCCGACTTGAGCGGCGCCGACGTGCTGCGCTGGGCCCGCGAGAAATTGCCGACCAACCTGCCGGTGCTGTTCATGACCAGCCGCTCGGGCGAAGACGACATCGTTGCCGGCCTGGCTGCAGGTGCCGACGACTACATGATCAAGCCGATTCGGCGCGGAGAACTGCTGGCACGCGTACAGGCGCTGCTGCGACGCGCCTATCCGAGCCAGAACCCGATCGAGCAGATCCAGTTCGGCAATTACGTATTCGAAGCGCGCACCGGCCGCCTGACGGTATCCGGTACGCCAGTCGAAGTAACGCAGAAGGAATTCGATCTCGCGCTGCTGTTCTTCCGCAACCTGGGCCGTCCGTTGTCGCGCGCCTACATTCTGGAAGCGGTATGGGCGCGCGATGTCGAAATTCCGTCGCGTACGATGGACACACACGTTTCGCGCGTACGCAGCAAGTTACAATTGCGCCCGGAACATGGTTTCCGCTTGGCTCCGGTATACAGCTACGGCTACCGGCTGGAGCAGATGACAGGTTAGCAAGTCGCACCTTACAGGGTTGCGCGGAGAGGACAGATGCGCATCACCCTCCATAAACTAATTTTCGTTGCAGTGCTGGCGTTCGGCTTGCCGTGCGCTTGGTCGGGTTCTGCCGCGCAGACACCCGGCAGCATTGCCGTCAACCCATCCGGCATCGTCTACTATGCACAGGCCGGCGATACGCTGATATCGATCGCGCACCGCTTCACCGCCAAGGCTTCGAACTGGGCTGCACTAGGCGATATCAACCGCATCTCCCAGGACACCAGCATCCCGATCGGCGCCGGCATCGTCATTCCCGCCGACTTGTTGACCGACGAGCCCAGCGAAGCCATCGTCATCGCCCGCAACGGCGCCATCACCGCCACCTACCCCGACGGCAGCAGCAGCTTGCTCAACGTGGGCAGCCGCATCGTCGAAGGCATGAAGATCCAGACCGGCATCAACAGTTTCCTGACGATCTCGCTGCCGGATGCCTCGCGCATCTCGCTGCCCTCCAACAGCGGCATGCAGATGACCAAACTGCGCCGCGCCCTGTACACCGGCAGCCCGCGTGTCGAAGTCACACTGTTGCGCGGCCGCGTGTTGTCGCGCGTCTCGCCGCTGGATACGAACAAGGGCCGTTTCGAAGTCCGCACGCCGCTGTCGGTTGCAGGCGTGCGCGGCACCTACTTCCGCGCCAACTACGACGGTAACAGGGCGTCGACCGAAGTACTCGACGGACATGTCGCCACCAGCTCTTCCCGCACCCAGGAAACGCGTCTGCTGCCGCCCGCCAAAGGCAACATCATCAACAGCAGCAATGTCGGCCCCGCCATCGATCTGCTGCCGCCTCCGCAATTGAGCGACATGCCTTACCGGCAGGCAGGCGCGGCACAGTTCACGCTGAAACCGGTGGGCGGCGCACGCGGCTATCACGTGGAACTGGCGCAGGATGCCGAGATGCTGAACCTGCTGGCGGAAGCCACCGCGAATACGACCAGCATCCCGCTCGACAACATCGCCGAAGGCCATTATTTCGCCCGCCTGTCGGCCATCGATGTACTCGGTCTGGAAGGCCTGCCGCGTGTCGTCGCCGTCTCGATCCACAATCGCAGCGCTGCGGCAATCAACGAGCCTCCGCAACCGGCGCCCGCTGTCGCCAGCAGCGATCCCGGCGAACTCATCCTGCGCTGGCAAGGCATGGCCGATGCGCGATACAACATTCAGGTCGCGCGCGATGCGGAATTCAGCTGGCTCATCTATTCGACCACCGTAACAGGCACCGAAGCGCGCTTTCCGCGACCGGCATTCGGCACTTATTACGCACGTGTGCAGCGCGTCAACGATGATGGCAGCACGCGCACTTTCTCGTATCCGCAAAGTTTGATCGTCACCGATCAGTGGATCATCAACGATGGTCATCCGCTGCGTCCCGGCCAGTCGACGCATAACGCTTCCCGCTAAGCGCAGATCGCCTGCATGAACACACGCTGGCTTTCCCCATTCGTGCGACGACTGGCCCTGCGCGAATGGCTGGTACTGTTCGTCGGCCTGCTGATGCTGGCGGCTACACTGGGCTGGCAGAATGGACTGGGCCGCCTCGATCAATCGATCTACGACTTTTTCCTTTCCTTCAACAACGGCCAGGCCCGTGACGACATCATCATCGTCGCCATCGACGACTACAGCATTTCCCAGCTCGGGCGCTGGCCGTGGCCGCGCCATCTGCATGCGCAACTGGTCAACCGCATCAATCATGCGCATCCGCGTGCACTCGGCCTCGACATCATTCTGTCGGAAGCGGAATCCGGAAAATCCGGCAACGACGATGACGATGCGCAACTGGCCCAGGCGATCCGGCAAAACGATCGCACAGTGCTGCCGGCGTTGATGTCGAGCGCCGGCCAGGGGTTGATGATCAGCACGCCGATTCCGGCCCTGGCGCAAGCCGCACACGCACTCGGCCACATCGATCTGGAGCACGACAGCGATGGCGTTGTGCGCAGCGTCTATCT
>DATDLO010000020.1:0-4025 GCA_036519215.1 Oxalicibacterium sp. | reverse complement strand
GTCGAACAAGCTGACTGCACAACGCAAGGAAGCCGGCAACATCGCACGCAACGAGCGCCGGCTATCGACACTGGTGGACAAACTGACGGCGCTGATTGCCGAACAGAAGCGCGCCGCAGCGGCTGCCGCCAAAAAGCGTGCACAGGAACGACGAGAACGCCTGGCGCGCGCCAAAGCCGAACGCGAACGCCGCCTGGCGCAAAACAAGAAAACCAATCCCGACGCCATCGAGGATGACGAGCCGCCAGAAGAGCAGCAGGCGGAAGCCTTGGCCCGCAACGAGCTGACACCGGTCCCTGGCATGCAGGATGGCGCATTCCCCGCATTGCGCGGCAAGCTGCGGCTCCCGATTGCCGGCGACCTGATCGCACGCTACGGCAGCAAGCGCGGCGACGGTCCGCCATGGAAAGGGCTGTTCATCCGTGCGCCGGAAGGCACCGAAGTCAAGGCCGTCGCCAACGGCCGCGTCGTTTTCGCCGACTGGCTGCGCGGCTTCGGCAACCTGATCATCATTGATCACGGCAGCCATTACCTGACGATCTACGGCAACAACCAGTCCGTCTTCAAGCGCGCCGGCGATGCGGTACGGGCCGGCGATGTGATCGCCGGCACAGGTAACAGCGGCGGCAACGATCAATCGGGTTTATACTTTGAAATGCGGCATGACGGCCGTGCGTTCGACCCGCTCGGTTGGGTAAATATCAGGTGAACATGGGAATGAAACTCAAGAATATCGCACTGGTCGGCTTTGGCATGATTGTCGGCGCGATCGGGATGGGTACGCAACTGGATGCAATCGCCCAGAAAAATGCCAGCTCGACACTGCCGCTGAACGAATTGCGCCAGCTGGCCGATGTGTTCGGCCTGATCAAATCGGACTATGTCGAACCGGTCGACGACAAGAAACTGCTGACCGAAGCCATTTCCGGCATGGTCTCGTCGCTCGATCCGCACTCGGCCTACCTTGACAAAAAGGCATTCAAGGAACTGCGCGAAGGCACGCAAGGCAAGTTCGTGGGCCTCGGCATCGAAGTCGGCATGGAGGACGGCTACGTCAAGGTCATCTCGCCGATCGAGGATTCCCCTGCCTATCGCGCCGGCATCAAGGCTGGCGACCTGATCACGCGCCTGGATTCGACGCCGGTCAAGGGCATGACGCTGGACGAAGCCGTCAAGAAGATGCGCGGCGAACCGAACACCAAGATCACGCTGACGATCGCCCGCAAGGATGTCGACAAGCCGGTCATCGTGACGATCGTGCGCCAGGAAATCCGCGTGCAGAGCGTCAAGGCCAAGATGGTGCAGCCGGGCTATGCATGGCTGCGCATCTCGCAGTTCCAGGAACCGACCGTCGACGACATGGCGAAGAAGATCGCGATGCTGTATGCCGAAGACCCGAACCTGAAAGGCCTAGTGCTCGACCTGCGCAACGATCCGGGCGGCGTGCTGCCGGGCGCGATTGGCGTAGCGGCAGCCTTCTTGCCGAAAGATGTGGTGGTGACGTCGACCAACGGCCAGTTGCCGGATTCCAAGCAGACCTTCTACGCACGCCGCGAATTCTATGCAACGCGCATGGTCGGCGATCCGCTGGCCAAACTGCCGGACGCGATCAAGAAAATCCCGATGGTCGTGCTGGTGAATTCCGGTTCGGCGTCCGCTTCCGAGATCGTGTCGGGTGCACTGCAGGACTACAAGCGCGCCACCATCATGGGCACGCAAACCTTCGGCAAGGGTTCAGTACAGACAATCCGCCAGTTATCGCCGGATACCGCAGTCAAGCTGACGACGGCACGCTACTACACGCCGAACGGCCGCTCGATCCAGGCGCGCGGTATCGTGCCCGACATGCTGGTCGATGAAACAGCGGACGGCGACGGCCTCGACGGCCTGCGTCTGCGCGAAGCCGACCTGCAGAAACACCTCATCAATGACAAGGACAAGGGTCCGGAAGTCCACGCCGATGTCGACACGCCGGCGGAAGAGCAGCGACTGATCGACATGGAGAAGAAGCGCAAGCCGCTGGAATTCGGCAGCGCAGACGATTTCCAGCTGCAGCAGGCGTTGAATTTCCTGCAGGGCAAACCCGTGACGTTGTCGAAATCGGCCAAGATCGAAACCAAGAAGGAGCCGAGCATCAACGACCCGAAGAATGGTGACAAAGGCGGTGACAAAGGCGGCGATAAACCCGGCGACAAAGGCACCAAGGGCGACGAAAAAGGCGACAAGAAGTAATCGCGAAAACCGATAGAAAAGAGCCGCAGCAATGCGGCTCTTTTGATTGAAGCGTACGCGAACGCACGAATGAGCAAACGGAATTCATGAACGATCAACAACTGCTGCGCTACTCTCGCCACATCCTGCTCGACGAGATCGACATCGCCGGCCAGGAAAAACTGCTGGCCGGCCACGCGCTGATCATCGGCGCCGGCGGCCTCGGCTCGCCTGCCGCAATGTATCTGGCATCTGCCGGCATCGGCACCATCACGCTGGTTGACGACGATACCGTCGACCTGACCAACCTGCAGCGCCAGATCCTGCACACGACCGAACGTGTCGGCCACGACAAGGTGGCATCGGGCAAGCAAACGCTGGCAGACATCAATCCGACCATCGAAATCGTCACATTGAAAGAACGCGTATCGGGCGACCGGCTCAACGAACTGGTGAGCAAAGCTTCGGTCGTGCTCGACTGCAGCGACAACTTCGCAACACGCCATGCCGTCAACCGCGCCTGCGTCGCCAATCGCGTGCCGCTGGTATCGGGTGCAGCGATCCGCTTCGACGGCCAGATCAGCGTATTCGATCCGCGCGGCGACACGCCGTGCTATGCCTGTCTGTTCCCGGAAGACCAGCAGTTCGAAGAGGTCAATTGCGGCACGATGGGCGTATTCGCACCGCTGGTCGGCATCATCGGTAGCACGCAGGCCGCCGAAGCGCTGAAGCTGGTAGCGGGCATCGGCGAACCGCTGGCCGGGCGCCTGCTGCTGCTCGATGCACGCGCAATGGAATGGAGCAGCATCCGCATCGCACGCAATCCGGCCTGCAGCGTCTGCGGCCACGCACACTGACGCATCAACCCAGCTGTTCGTACATGCCGGTGATCCGGTTCATTGTCTCCAGGATGCGCTCGCTGGTGGTCGCCACATTGGTCGCGAAGCGCGTCTTGTCGCGCATGTCGGTAATGCTGCTGCGCAGCGCCTGATCGAAGAACAGCCACTGCTGCTGTGCCAACACCAGTTCCGCATTGATTGCCTGCGTATTGCCGGGCGAAGCCGTCAGTTCCACCATCGCCTTCAGGAATTCGTCACGCGCCGTCGACAGTTTGGCCAACGCATCGGATGGTGCGGTTCCCCAGTTGATTGCCTGGTAAAACTTCGCCATTCGCTGCGACAGCATGCGCTGCCGGCCGGAAATATTCACGAGATGGCCGGTTGCCGTGCCGGACAATGCCTCCAGCTGCACGGTAGCGGCCTGCGCCATGCCGAGCATTTCCTCACTACGCGCCATCACCGTCTTCGCATCGCGCGTATTCGGCTTGCCAGCCGTCAGCACTTCCTTGTAGTGCGCCCAGCCTTTTTTCATGTCGGCCAGTACCGCACGATTGTCCGGCGTCGGTGCGAATGCCTGCAGTTCGGTCAATTGACGTTCGAACAGCGCGATCGAGTCGGCGAAGACCTTCTTCGAGCGCGGCGTATCGATATCCTGCCCGATCTGCAGATAAGCCTTTGCCATACGCTGCGACAGCATGCGCTGGCGGCCCGATTTGTTGATTGCATCGTAAAAATGCGCGATATCCGCAAAAGCCGGGGCAATGCCGAGAAGAACACCGCCGGCCGCTACGCTTGCATGGAGAAAACGACGCCTGTCCATTTCTTTTCCTTGTTGTTCCGGACAAACCGAATGCCGGCTTGTGTCGGTGCACAGACAATTTCGCAAGACGCATGCCAGCCGCTCGCACAAGCGCAGTCCGGTAAACAGCTACAGCGGGTGCATTCCGCTCGCCAATCCGGTGCATGCGCGCACCA
>DATDLO010000019.1:0-5654 GCA_036519215.1 Oxalicibacterium sp. | reverse complement strand
AAAACCGCCTGTTTTTCGTCGAAAACATCCGGCGGCGATCTTCCGGAAACTGCAGCAATGCGCAACAACTCAATACATCGTCCAGCGGTCTTCTCTCCAGGTGGAGTAATACGGATAGCCCCGATGCCATTGGGAATAGATGACGACACGCACTTCCTGCTGCAACTTCCAGTATTCTTCTTCGGACTTCTTCGCCGCATTCGCTTCCTTCAGCAGCTTCGCGGATTCCTTGTCGCCACGGCTGGCGGCAGCCGACAGCCATCGCTGCGCCTCGCCAGGATCGGAGCCCATTTCTTCGAGGCCGGTCAGATAAGCGCGTCCCAGCGCCTTCTGTGCATTGAGATTTCCCCGTTCCGCCGCATCGCGCATCCAGGTCAGTGCCTTGTAGCTATCCTGCCTGACGCCATCCCCGCGGAAGTATCGCAAACCCAGGTCGTAAGCCGCACGCGGATCGCGCTTAGCCACATCTTCCAGCGCGGCGATGCGGGCATCGTCCTCTTGGCCGATGTCAGCAGTTTCGTAATTGACTGCAGAACGTGGACGATCGGTGCAACCCTGCGGATCGCAAACTCGGACAACGGATTTTTGCTCCGGCTGCGCGCAGCCGGCGAGAGCAAACAACGCGAGAAAAAGAATGCCTGTCTTCATCGGGAACGGGAGAGAACGGTTTTTCTTCTTATAGGAGACAGGCGGACCTGCCGGCGAATTCGCGCCATTCTAGGCATACAGGATGCCAGGGGTCAACTTTATTGCTGAACAAGATTTAACAATTCGCTCTTCGCACAACAATGCGCCGCGCATTTTATTCGTGCAATGAAAGCAGGCCGCCTCTCGGCGAAAAGGCATCTTATGCGAAGGCTTGCCCAGAAAAGGCAATTCCTCCATAATAGCGGGCTTGCGTTGCCGGGATGGCGGAACTGGTAGACGCACGGGACTCAAAATCCCGCGCCGCAAGGCGTGCCGGTTCGATTCCGGCTCCCGGCACCACCAGATTACTGGTTGCACAAGGCGGCTCCTGTTCTTCGGGAGCCGCCTTTTCTTTTTGTCTGTGTGTTTCTGCACGATGGCGGCCGACTGCCGGCCTCACGGCGGGGCTCCATCTAGACACCGTTCGCCCCTCCCGCATAAATAGAAGTGTCTCCGGGGATGGCACATACTCATGGAAGCGTGCGCATTTTTCCGCACCACTCCGGCACGATGCTATCGCACCTCTCTCTTTCAGCATGAGGAATGGATGAAGACCTGCCCTACAATGCGCATCCCATCGGACGCTACCGGCAGGGGTCGTGATTGGTCGGCTCAATGCACGCTGAGCGCGCGCACCGTTTCCATGACTTTCTGGCGTTCGACTGCATTCATCCTGTGGAACATGACAAGCAACAATGCTTCCTCATCGTTGGCGGCATAAAAATAAGGTACAGGAAGGTCCAGCACCATGGCGATGCGTTGCACCAGATCGCAGTTCGGCGCCCGTTTTCCGAGCTCGTAGCGGTTCATGCGGGTGCTGGCCGAGGCTTCTTCCAATCCGATTTCTATCCCCAGTCGCTCCTGCGACCACCCCATATCCTGGCGCGCTTCTTTCAATCGTTTGGCGAAAATCGACATGCGTGTCTTATCAAGAATGAGACACAATCGTCTAGGTTTTCCTTGTGCCAAATACTACCAATTTGGTAGTATTTCCCCCTGTAAATAATTACCCAGAAGCAATACATTGCGGCAACGTTGAATCGTCGGATGGAAATGTTCTCCTTCTGCCGACGCGTCCATTTTGCGCGCTCTTTTCACCTGTTGCCAGCAATCTTCCTTTCGTTCGAAGATGAGACCTTTTGCAAGAAATATACGCAATATTTCCGTGCATTGACTCAAATTCGGCGCAATTCGGGCAGGCGGAATCATGCTTCTTTGCATTCGAAGAATTTTCCACATGGAATTTTCATTTCGCCCATCTGCCTTGAAAGGACAGCCATGCCATCACTGCTGCAAGCCAATGCATCTTCGTCTCCGACAGCCGAACAGGAATTTCTAGCTTTTACTCTTGGACAAGAGGAATACGGAATCAATCTGCGCAATGTGCAGGAATTGCGCGGCTACGAAACCGTCACGCAGTTGGCTAACACCCCGGCCTACCTGAAAGGCGTATTGAATCTGCGCGGCACCATCGTGCCGATCGTGGATATGCGCATCAAACTCAACCTAGGTGAGCCGGTCTACGACCAGTTCACCGTCGTCATCGTCCTCAATATCCGGGGGCGCACCATGGGTATCGTCGTCGACGGGGTATCCGATGTCGTCGCGCTGGCAGCGGATCAATTAAGACCGGCGCCGCAAATGGGCGTCGCCGTGGCGACCGATCACCTGCTCGGCCTCGGCATCCTGGACGACCGCATGCTGATCCTGCTCGATATCGACAGCCTGGTAGATACCGATGCACTCGGCTTGGTCGAAAAATTCGCCGCGTAGTAATTCACTACATAAACACCATACGCAAGAAATCGTCTTTGCAACCTAGGAGGGTAGGACCATGCTGAAAAACGTATCGATCAAGTTGCGATTGCTGCTGACTATGGGGTTCATGGGCATCATGCTGATCGTCGGCGGTGCAATGGGCGTCATCGGCCTGCAAACGAGCAACACCACGATGCAGCACATGTACATGAACGAGATGCCGTCATCCGACGCCATCAACGTGATGCTGATCCGCCTGTTGCAGGCACGTGCCGCAATCAATCGCGTCGCCATGGAACCGCACGCTTCCAATGCCGAAGCACAGTTGAAACGTGCAGAGAATTTCTATGCGGAATCCGATGCCTCCTGGAACAAATATCTGGCGCTGCCGGTGGAGAGCGAAGAGGAAGGCCGGCTCGCGAAGGAGGTCACCGAAAAGCGCGAACTCTATCTGAAGGAAGGCAATCAGGCGCTGGTCACTGCATTGCGCGCCGGTCGGGTCGAGGAAGCCACCAACATCCTGATGACCAGAATGTCGCCGCTTTATCAGAACCTGTCCAAAAGCGCGAATGCACTGATCGACCTGCAGACGAAGAATGCCGCGGTTGGCTATGACAACAGCCAGCATCTGTTCTCGCTGTTCCGCACGGCAGCCATCGGCGGCGTGCTGTTCGGCCTGCTGGCCGTCGCCATCTCGGCCTTCTTCCTGATCCGCGCGATCAATCGTCCGCTAGAGGAAATGCTGCAGCATTTTGATGCAATCGCGTCGGGCGACCTGACAACGAAAATCGAGGTCAAGTCGAACAACGAAATGGGACGCCTGATGCGCGGCCTGCAGAAGATGCAGCAGCGCCTGACCGAAACCGTCGCCCTTGTGCGCGAAGGCAGCGTCTCGATCGGCACCGCCACCACGCAGATCGCCGCCGGCAATATGGACTTGTCGAGCCGTACCGAACAGCAGGCTGCGTCGCTAGAAGAAACCGCATCGTCGATGGAAGAGCTGACTTCTACCGTCAAGCAGAATGAAGACAATGCACGCCAGGCCAACCAGATGGCAATCTCCGCTTCCGAAGTGGCTGTGCGCGGCGGCAGCGTGGTGTCCGAAGTCGTCGACACGATGGGTTCGATCGATGCATCGGCCAAGAAAATCGTCGACATCATCGGTGTCATTGACGGCATTGCGTTCCAGACCAACATCCTCGCACTGAACGCGGCAGTCGAAGCGGCGCGCGCCGGCGAACAGGGACGCGGCTTTGCCGTCGTCGCCAGCGAGGTACGCAGCCTGGCACAACGTTCCGCTTCTGCCGCCAAGGAAATCAAGACGCTGATCGACGATTCGGTGCACAAGGTCGATGCCGGCAGCAAACTGGTAGCGCAGGCCGGCGTGACGATGAAAGAAGTCGTCGACAGCGTCAAGCATGTGACCGATATCATGGGCGAAATCCTCGCCGCCAGCCAAGAACAGAGCGCCGGCATCGAGCAGGTCAACACGGCGATCAGCCAGATGGATCAGGTTACGCAGCAGAATGCCGCGCTGGTCGAGGAAGCGGCGGCGGCAGCATCATCGCTGGAAGAGCAGGCAGCGAAACTGTCGGCTACCGTCAGTGTGTTCAAGGTCAGCAACGACCAGATGCATGCGCAAACGGCACAAGTCGTCAGCCTGCAGCCGCGTCACAAGACCTTGCCACCAGCCGTGCAAAAAACTGCGGCAGCACCCGTCAGGACGCAGCGTGTCGCCAATGGCGCACCGGCTGCTGGTGCAAACGGCAACGAAGACGATTGGGAACAATTCTGATCGCAACGCTTCGGCACATAAAAAAATCCGCCTTTTGAGCGGATTTTTTTTGGCGCAGGTACGACAGATGCGTACCGGTCATCATGCTTTATCAGATCAAATGATCAGCATGTCAGCGCCGAACAAAGCGATCAGAATACGTGCCCGCTGCTGCGGAATGTCCTTTGCCGACGCATTGAAGCTCGCCAGCAACGCTCTGGCTGTCGCCGCTCCACAAATTGTGCATCCTGTGTCATACAGCTGGTTAAACGCGACACATTCGGTAAACTACCACTTGCCAGACACGCAGATCAGTTGTGTTCGATAGCCGGGTAGAAATCCCGATTTTCCTTGCGAATACGTTCGAACAAAATTTTGAGGACCTGATTCGCTTCACGGCGAAACCCTTCAGGGTCGCGCGCCAGCTTGGACGCTTCGTTCCATTTTGCGGCAAAGCCGATATAGGCGGAAGCGATCTTCTGCATTTCCTGCTGATACTGCGCACCCATGCTGACAAGCCGCCGGTTGCCGGACTTCTGCAACTCCGGATATAAATAGCGGTCTTCCACCGACAGATGCAGCTTGATGACCGAGCTCATCGAAATGACACATTGCGCGATTTCCGCGGCTTTTTCCGCAATGCCCAGTCTGGACAGTTCGCGTAGCGCCTGGATACTTCTAAGAATGTCCGAATGCTGGTGGCGATATTTTTCGAGATTCATGCCGACGCCCTCCCAAGGGAATCACGAACGCCGCAGCAATCGCACTGCGACCTTCGTTTCATGTTTTATTTTCGATAGGCCGACAATATCCGGACCGCATCGTCGATGCGGCCGGACAAGCCAGCGGAACCTCAGATCAAGTGGTCCAGCATGTCGGGACCGAACACTTCGCGATGCAGGCGATCCTGCGGCACGCCATGTGCCAGCAGATCGGCCCATTGCTGCTGCATGAACGGCAGCGGCCCGCACATGTAGATGTTCGCCTTGTCGACTTCCCACTTCGGCAGCTGCTTGAACTGCATGCGACCCGACAGCACTTCCGGATGCGCATCGGCGTCTTCCTCGTAGAAGGTCACGCTTTCCAGATTGGGCATCCGCTGCTTCGCCTTTTCGAGATCGGCGCGATGCGGATGGTGATCCTGGCGACGAGCTGCATGCGCGAAGATCACGCGGCGCTTCGGCGATTTTTCGGCGATGCGATTCAAGGTCGAAATCATCGGCGTGATACCGATACCAGCCGACAGCAGCACGATCGGCTCGTCGCCCTCGGTCTCCGGCAGGAAATCGCCGAACGGCTTGCTGACCTGCAGCAGGCTGCCGACTTCCACATTGTCGTGCAGCCAGTTCGAGACTTCACCGGCAGGCGTTTCGTCGCCGGCCACTTCGCGCTTGACTGAGATGCGCAGATGCTTGCGATCGGGAGCATCGGAGAG
>DATDLO010000018.1:0-16282 GCA_036519215.1 Oxalicibacterium sp. | reverse complement strand
GAAGGCGGCGCGATTGGTTGGGCTGTCCTATCGATACTCGTGGGGCATGCTGCGCGATGTCGAACAACTGTTCGGCACGCCGCTATTAAATACAGATCGTGGCCGTGGTACGACACTCACCCCGCTGGCGGAGAAATTGATCTGGGCCGACCGTCGTGTCCGTGCGCGCCTGTCACCCACGCTGGAAAGTCTGGCGTCGGAACTGGAAAACGAGATCGGCAAGACGGTCGTCGGTAAAACCAAGCCTTTACGGCTGGATGCCAGCCACGGTTTCGCCGTCGATGCCCTTCTGCACCAGTTGACCGAAGCCAACTTGCCGGTCGACCTGCGTTACCGCAACAGTACGGATGCGGTAGCTGCGTTATCGCGTAGCGAATGCGATCTCGCGGGTTTTCATGTGCCGTTGGGCGAATTCGAGAAAAAGGCGGTCGAGCGTTATGCGCAATGGCTGAACCCGCGCGAACACTGCCTGCTGCATCTGGCTGTGCGTACGCAGGGGATGTTCGTTTCGCCGGGTAATTCGAAGAAAGTCCAGACGCTGCAGGATCTGGCGCGACCCGGCGTGCGTTTCGTCAATCGCCAGATCGGATCCGGCACACGCATGCTGCTGGAACTGATGCTTGCCGATGCTGGTATTTCGCCGTTCGATATCGAAGGTTATCAAAGCAACGAATTCACACACTCGGCTGTCGCGGCCTATATCGCCAGCGGCATGGCGGACGTCGGCGTCGGCGTGCAGACAGCGGCACAACGTTTCGGACTGGACTTCATTCCGCTGGTGAAGGAACGCTATTTCATGGCGCTGCCACTGTCGATGATGGACGACCCACTGATCCAGCACGTGATCGAAGTCGTGCAGTCAGGCTATTTCCGCAAGGTGATCAATGGTCTGGCTGGCTATGAATCCGACGACACTGGCAAGATATTGCTGCTGTCTGAGGCATTTGGCCAAGCGGCGATACGGCGCAATGTGCCGCCTGCCCCGATTACTTCAGAATCGCAATTCCCTTGATCTGCGCGTAGACGCGATTGCCTGGCATCAGATTCATCGTTGCGCAGGATTTGCGCGTGATGCGCGCCAGCAGGCGCGTGCCGTTTGCATCGAGTCCGACCATCACCTGTCCCGGGCCGTCTTCCGCCAGTTCGGTAATGGTCGTTTCTATGATGTTCAGGATGCTGGAATCGTACACGGGCACACGGCTCAAACTGACGTCGCGTGCCTGAATCCGGATACGAACCTGACTGCCCACTGGTATATCGAGTTGCGGCAGTTGCAGATTGCCGCCGGAAAATTTCGCTTGTGTCAGATGGAAAGCCGGATCGTGATTGACGACGGTTGCAGCCACCAGCGCACCGGCATCCGTGCCGTGCGCCACCCCCAGATCGAGGCGCGTCAGTAGGTCGCCGATCGGTCCGCTGGCGGCGACGCGACCGGCTTCGAGCAAAACCAGATGATCGGCTAGCCGCGCGACTTCGTCTGCCGAATGGCTGACGTACAGCACGGGAATATCCAGCTCGTCGTGCAGGCGTTCGAGGTACGGCATGATCTCCGCCTTGCGGTGCGCATCCAGAGCAGCCAGCGGTTCGTCCATCAACAGAATGCGCGGACTGGTTGCCAGCGCACGTGCGATCCCGACGCGCTGACGTTCGCCTCCCGAGAGCTTGTCGGGTTTGCGCACCAGCAGATGGCCGATATCCAGCAGCTCGATCGCATGTTCAAGCGATACCTGCCGCTCCGCTACAGGAATTCTGCGCATGCCGTATTCGAGATTGCGCTGAACGCTGAGATGCGCAAACAGGCTGGCTTCCTGGAAAACGTAACCAAGCGGTCGCTTCCAGGTTGGAATGAACATACCGCTGGCATCGTCCTGCCAGGTCTCCTTGTTCACTTGCAGGAACACGCGCGAAGCCGGTTCCAGTCCGGCGATGACGCGCAGGCAAGTGGTTTTGCCGGAACCAGAGGCGCCGAACAGTGCCGTGACGCCACGCCCCGGCAAAGCCAGATCGACATCGAGATGAAAGGCGCCGTAATCGACATTGAAGCGCGCCAGAACTTGATCGTCTTTCATGAATTCTTGCGACGCCCTGTCGGATTCAATGTATAGAGCGTGATCAGCACCACTAAAGAGAACGCCACCATGCCGGCTGAGAGCCAGTGCGCCTGTCCGAATTCAAGCGCTTCCACATGATCGTAAATCTGCACCGACACCAGTCGCGTCTTGTCGGGAATATTCCCGCCGATCATCAGCACCACGCCGAACTCGCCGACCGTATGTGCAAAGCCCATCACGGTTGCAGTCAGATAACCAGGCCTTGCCAAAGGCAGGATCACGCTGAAAAAAGTATCGAGTGGCGAAGCACGCAATGTCGCGGCAACCTCAAGCGACCGATCGCCGATGGCCTCGAATGCATTTTGAATTGGTTGTACGACGAACGGCATTGAATACAGTACGGAACCAACGACAAGTCCGGCAAATGTGAAAGGCAGCGTGCCAATGCCGATTGCTTGCGTTAGCTGGCCAATAGGTCCGTTCGGCCCGAGCGTTACCAGCAGATAGAATCCGATCACGCTCGGCGGCAGCACCAGCGGTAGTGCAACCATCGCACCGATCGGACCTTTCAGCCATGAACCCGTACGCGCCAGCCACCATGCGAGCGGTGTGCCGATGGCCAGCAGAATGCATGTGGTGAGCGCCGCCAACTTTAACGTCAGGATGATCGCGCCGATGTTCGGATCAGTCATGTTACGGTGGCGTACCTGATTTACAGGCCGTAACCAAAGGAACGAATGACGGCTTTAGCTGGTTCCGATTTCAAGTACGCGGCCAGATCGGCTGCGGCCTTGTTGTCCTTGCCGCGCGTCAGGATGACCGCATCTTGCCGAATCGGCTGATGCAGATTCGCCGGCACAATCCAGCCGGATCCGCTCTTCAATTTTCCATCTTCAAAAACCTGCGACAGCGCAACGAAACCCAGTTCGGCATTGCCGGTGGAAACGAACGCGAAAGTTTGCGCAATGCTTTCGCCCTGTACGAACTTCGGTTGCAGCGTGTCGTACACGCCGAGCTTGTTCATCGTTTCCACTGCGGCCTGGCCATAGGGCGCGAGCTTCGGCGAGGCCAGCGCAATGTGCGTGAACGTGTTTTTCTTCAGCACATCACCCTTGGCATCGACCACATCAGGCTTGGCCGACCACAGTATCAGCTTGCCGATTGCGTAGGTGAAGCGCGAACCGGCAACGGTGCCGCTTTCTTTGTCGAGCTTTTGAGGCGTCGTGTCATCAGCTGCGAGGAACACATCGAATGGCGCACCGTTCCTGATCTGTGTGTAGAACTTGCCGGTAGAGCCGAATGACAGCACGACCTTGTGGCCGGTTGCCTTTTCGAAGTTGGCGGCGATGGCTTTCATCGGCGCGGTGAAGTTGGCGGCAACGGCCACCTGTACTTCTTCGGCAAAGGCGGACGTGGAGATTCCGAGTAGTCCGAGCGATAGCAATGCGGCGGCGAGAGAATTCTTTTTCATGGCGAGTGAATGCAGCTAGAAATTTTCAGTTGGCCACCGCAAGGATGATGTGCGATGCCTTGATCAGCGCAGATGCACGTACGCCCTCTTTCAGGCCGAGCGTCTTCACGCTTTCATTCGTGATGACGGAGGCAACGGTTTTGCCGCCCGGCAGCTCGATGACGACTTCCGCATTGACTGCGCCTTCCTGGCAGCGCACGACAGTGCCGGTCAGGCGATTGCGCGCGCTGGTCTTCATGTTTTCCTCGACGGTGAGGATGATCCACTGCGCTTTCACCAATGCATAGGCTTCGCTGCCGGCTTCTAGCCCCAGATGATCTGCACTGTCGTTGGTGATGATGGCTGCCAGTTCTTCGCCGCGACCGATGTCGAGAATGACTTCGGCGTTGACCGCACCTTTGGTGACGGATCTGACGGTACCGAGAAACTGGTTGCGTGCGCTGGTTTGCATATCGAATCTCCGGCTCATCGAGTAGTACTGGTTGAAGTCGTCCATCGTGCGGCCTATCGACGCCGGCACTGCAGCCCACACCTGTTCCAGCTGGCGATAGGTGGCGACCATGCGGCGGCCGTAGTCGGTCAGGCAAGTGCCGCCACCGGTGCTGCCACCGGGCTGCCGGATCACGACCGCTTCGCGTGACAGGTTGTTGATCGATTCGACCGCCTGCCACGCCGCCTTGTAGCTCATGCCCATCGCCGTCGCTGCGGCCGAAATCGAACCGGACGTATCGATGCGTTCCAGTAATTCGAGATGATCCCAACGCTTGCCGCGCGGCTTCGACAAGCCTTCCAGCTTGATTGGCGACGATACTTTGCTCATGACGTCTTCTTTAGGTTTCTTGTTCGGGAAACGACGCAAGGCCTGTCTAGGCCGAGCGCAAGATTGTTAATATACACGATATTACTTTGAACTACATATTGAGTATGTGTCGCGCGTGAATTCTCGAATGTTAATTCGAAGATCGTCTGATCCGTGACGAGTAACTGATCGTCCAAGGTGGCAAGCTGGCCGGCGCCGGCGCGCACTCGTACAGTGACGGTAACGCCACTGGCTGCTCCGAAGAAGCCGCGAAGTTCAAAGTGGTCAAGTAATACTGCGCAAGCGATCGCCGGTTGGTTGCCGTCTTATCGTTTTTGTTGCATTCCTCAAATTCAATTCCTGAAGCGGGCCGGCTGGGTAGTCTCATCATTGTGAGCCTATAGAGCACTTTTATGAGTCAACGCAGTCTCGAAATCCATATTTAAGAGACCTACAGTAAGGACTCTTCTTGGAGATCCTCTCACTTTATCGCTTTAGGAATAGACATGAACGACCAAACCCTCAAAACCAATCCTGTCATCGAATGCTTATTGAGCCGTAGTGCAGCCAAGTATTACGACCCAACCGCCACCTTGAGTGACGATCAGATTCGCGAGCTCGTGCAAATCGGTACGAGTGCACCAACATCCTTTCATTTGCAGAATTGGCGTTTCATCGCAGTCCGTACTCCGGAGGTCAAAGCTCGGTTGCGTTCGCTTGCCTGGGGGCAGCCCGCCGTAACTGATGCTGCCGTCACCTTCATCATCATTGGCAAGTTAGCCGATGCCAGTACCATCCCTGCACGTCTGGCGCCAGTGGTGGAAGCCGGCATTATGGAAGCGCAAATGGTGCCGGAATGGGAATCGAATGCGCGCCGGCTATACGATGACCAACCTGAGCGGGATCGTGATGAGGCGATGCGCACGGCGACCTTTGGCGCTGCGGCGATTATTTATGCAGCCCGCTCACTGGGTTGGGGGTCGACGCCGATGATCGGTTTCGATGCCGAGCCGGTGCACCGCGAGTTTGGCCTAGCCAACGACGAAATCCCGGTGATGCTATTACCCGTAGGGCCAGAGCGTGCTGGTAACTGGCCACAGAAGCCGCGCATGCCCGTGACCGACGTGCTGGATCTGGTATAGGCGAAATGAAACTGTCATGAGTAAGCAGATCGGGCCTGGTAAGGCAACGTCGATTCTGAGGAATCTGACAAAATCGCGGAAGGACATCATGGAGCAGCCTCTTCACGTCGGCGACAGAATCAGCGACAAATCAGCAACACCGGATGAAAGCACGGTTCGTCATTGGTTGGGGCCGAAGGCGTTCAAACATTGGATGGAGTTGCGAAGCTGGATCGACACATCCTACCCTGATGTTTTTGAGCCGGAGTGGCTCCATGGCGGCAAGAAGCGTGGTTGGTCCTTGCGCTACAAGAAGACCAGGGCATTTTGTACCTTGATACCCGCATACAGACAGTTGTCGGTCCTGGTGGTTTTGGGAGGGGCAGAGCAGCAAAAATTTGAGGAGCGGCGTTACACGTGGAGTCCAAAGTTAGTTGAACTCTACGATGAGGCCCGGCCATACCCTGATGGAAAATGGCTGATAGTTACCATCTCATCCAAAGATGATCGGCAAGATGTCATGGAGCTGGTGAGTATGAAGCGCCATCCACCGTCTCGCAGCTGAACGCGGCCGTCCATCTTCTAATTCATCATCCGGCAAACACGATTCCAAAGACAATTTGTCGCAGCGACGCGTCAAATTGTCGCGACCGTGAAAAGTAGAGCATCTGGATTCTTTTGAAAATCAAGTACTTGGGTTATTTCTCCCGCTGGCATGTCGATTGCCTAGTGAAGCCCCAATGACGGAATGTTTCCGTCTCGACGCAGCGCAATGCTGTGTACGAAAAATCAGAGGAGAGATTTCACATGCTCAAGTTTTTTGCGAAAGAAAGAACGGTGGCCGGCCCGGGCTTCAATCGTTGGATGGTGCCGCCGGCCGCATTGGCAGTGCATCTGTGTATCGGCCAGGCCTATGCATTCAGTGTGTTCAACGGCCCGCTGTCGAAGGTCATCGGCATCGAAAGCTCAGCACCGGATGACTGGAAGCTGACGACCATCGGCTGGATTTTCAGCCTGGCGATTTTCTTCCTCGGCCTGTCTGCCGCGTTCGGCGGTAAATGGCTGGAAAAGGTCGGACCGCGCATGACGATGTTCGTTGCAGCCTGCTGCTTCGGCGGCGGCTTCATGATTTCGGCAATCGGTATATCGCTGCATCAGATCTGGTTGCTATATCTCGGTTACGGTGTGCTCGGTGGCGTCGGCCTTGGTCTCGGCTATGTGTCGCCAGTGTCGACGCTGATCAAGTGGTTTCCTGACCGCCGTGGCATGGCGACGGGTCTGGCGATCATGGGTTTCGGTGGCGGTGCAATGGTCGCTGCGCCGCTGTCGGTCTTCCTGATGAATACTTTCAAGAGCGCCACCTCGGTCGGCGTGATCCAGACTTTCGTTGTAATGGGCATCCTGTATTTCATTTCGATGGTGATCGGTGCATTCACGATCCGTATTCCGGCAGAAGGCTGGCAGCCGAAGGGTTGGACGCCGCCGGTGACGGAAAACCGTATGATCACGCGCAATCACGTCCACATCGATGAAGCGCTGAAGACGCCACAGTTCTACCTGCTGTGGCTGGCGCTGTGCTTGAACGTGACGGCTGGTATCGGCGTGCTGGGTCAGGCATCGGTGATGATCCAGGAAACCTTCAAGGGCGGCGTGACGCCGGCCGCAGCTGCCGGTTTCGTCGGTCTGATGAGTCTGTTCAACATGGGCGGCCGTTTCTTCTGGTCGTTCGCTTCTGACTATCTCGGACGCAAGAACACCTATTACGTCTTCTTCATCCTCGGCATCATCCTGTACACGCTGGTTCCGCATACCGGCCAGACCGGCAGCATCGCACTGTTCGTGTTGTGCTATTGCTTGATCATCAGCATGTACGGCGGCGGCTTCTCGACGATTCCGTCCTATCTGGCCGACATGTTCGGTACGAAATACGTCGGTGGCATTCACGGTCGTCTGCTGACCGCCTGGGCGGCAGCGGGCATCTTCGGGCCGGTGCTGGTCAATTACATTCGCCAATACCAGGTCGAGCACGGTGTGGACAAGGCTGCTTCGTATGAGGTGACGATGTATGTGATGGCCTGCCTGCTGGTGCTGGGCTTCATCTGCAACATGCTGGTCAAGCCTGTAGATCGACGTCACCACATGAGCGAACAACAGTTGCGCAATGCTGAGCCGGACCTGGCTGGTGCGCATTGAGTTCGAATCGACCGAAGCTATCGAACCTACTCTAAGGAGCTATTCATGAATACGCATTACTCGACAACGGAAGAAGCCCGACCCACCAATCCGATCCTCATGGTGATTTTCTGGCTGTACGTCGGTATTCCGCTTGTGTGGGGAGTATCGTCCACACTGCAGAAAGCGGCCGCGCTGTTTCAGTAAAAACGGCCGTATCGCGGTAATATCCGCAACAGGGCGAGAGGCATGCCTCTCGCCTTTTTTCATGGCATTTTCATATGCGCGTCGTGTGCCGCGAAAAAATTGCAACTCCGCATCTACCCTTCCGACAGGAAAATCGCGGCACAATGGACGTCGCCTGAATAAATGAGCGAATACTTGATGAGTGCTGCAATAACGACGGCCTCGAATACCGACGAATCATTCACCGAAGCCTTTGGCGGCTGGCAGCATCGCTCCATCCTGATCGTCGATGACGAACCCGGCATGCGCAGTTTCCTGAAGCGCACGCTGACCAGTCGCTGCAGTCGTGTGGAAACGGCCGAATCGGTTGAGGATGCCGCGGTATTGCTCGGCCAGCAGCATTTCGACCTGATCATTCTCGACAATTCATTGCCCGGGAAATCGGGTGTGGACTGGCTGCATGAAATCCGCGCGCGCGGACTGTATAACGACGTCGTGCTGATCACCGCCTTCGCCGATCTCGATATCGCCATCCGCGCATTGCGCGCCGGCGCTGCCGATTTTCTGCTGAAGCCTTTCCGCGTCAACCAGATCCTTAGCGCAATCGGCCGTTGTTTTGATCGCGCACATTTGCGCCGCGAAAACTTCGTGCTGCGTCGCGAGCTGGACCAGCATGCCGATTTGGCAGGTGCCGATGGGCTGATCGGTCAGTCTGCTGCATTGCAGCCGATCCACGATGCGATCACGCGATTGGCATCGGTGCCGAGCACTGTGCTGATCACCGGTGAATCCGGCACCGGCAAGGAAGTCGCGGCACGCGCGATGCATTTCCTCAGCAACCGTTCGCGCAATCACTTCGTGCCGATCAACTGTGGCGCGGTGCCGCCGGACATCATCGAGAGCGAACTGTTCGGCCATGTGAAAGGCGCGTTCAGCGGCGCGGCTTCGTCGCGCGAAGGCCTGTTCTTCTATGCGCAGGGCGGCACATTGTTCCTCGATGAAGTCGGCGATCTGCCGATGCCGATGCAGGTCAAGTTGCTGCGTGCACTGGAAGAAAAGAAAATCCGGCCGGTTGGTGCGGATCGCGAGATTCCGGTGGATGTGCGCGTCATCGCCGCGACCAACCGTAATGTCGAACTGGAAGTGGCAGAAGGCCGCTTCCGTGAGGATCTCTATTACCGGCTCAATGTCGTGCAACTGCAGATGCCGCCGTTACGCGATCGCCTCGAAGACATTCCGGCGCTGGCTGCTGGTTTCGTGCGTCAACTGGCGCAACAGCTCGGTGTGCCGCCGCGCCCGCTGGACGACAAGGTGCTGGCATCGATGGCTTCCTATTCGTGGCCGGGTAATGTGCGCGAGTTGCGCAATCTGGTCGAACGCTGGCTGATCCTCGGCAATTTGCCGGATGCCGTATTCGGCAATCGCATGGCGATCAATGTGGCAGACCGCGCAGCGGACGGTGAAGTGTCGCTGGAAGCGATCGAAAAGCAGCACATCCTGAAGATCCTTGCCGAAAGCGGCGGCAACAAGACCGAAGCCAGCCGTCGTCTTGGCGTGTCGCGCAAGACGCTGGAACGCAAGTGCGCCGAATGGGGCGTCTGAACAATTGAACGCGATGCGCCGCTTCATGCAATGGGGGATGACACTGCGCATCCTCGGCAATGCATCGGTGCGCACCAAGCTGTTGCTGGTGACGCTGGTACCGTTCCTTACGGTGCTTCCCATCCTGTTCTTCCTGATTTTTTACTGGGGTGTCGGCTATTACGATCGACTGCTGACGTTCAAGGTCAGCAGCGATCTGGCGGTGGCGCATGAGTATTTTCTGCATGTGCGCGATCGCGTCGGTCTCGACGTTTCCAGCCTTGGCAATTCGCATCCGTTGGTGAAAACGATCGAGGAAGGCAGCAATGCGACCATCCAGCAATTGCTGGCGGAGCGGCAGATTGCGCTCGGTCTCGATTTCCTGAATTTCCTCGATACGGAAGGCCATCTGCGCGTGTCGACGGTAGCGCTCGGCACACTCGACAATTCGCATTGGCCGATCGTGCAATCGGCGTTGCAGGGTAACGCCAGCAACGACATCGATATCTATACGGAAGCGCAGTTACGCCGGCTCGACGAACACATGGCGCAACAGGCGCATCTGGAACTGGTCGATACGCCGAATGCGACGCCGACCACCAAGACGGCCGAAACCAGCGGCATGGTGATCCACGCCGCCACGCCGATCTATGACGGCGAAGGCCGCATGCTCGGCGTGCTCGAAGGCGGCGTGCTGCTGAACCAGAACCTACCTTTCGTCGATACCATCAACAGCCTCGTCTATGCGGAAGGTTCGCTGCCGGAAGGCAGTGCCGGCACCGCCACGCTGTTCATCGACGACGTGCGCATTGCCACCAATGTGCGGCTGTTCGGCAATCGCCGCGCACTTGGCACGCGTGCTTCGCAGGTGGTGCGCAATCACGTTCTGAATGACGGCAAGACCTGGTTAGACAGTGCGTTTGTCGTGCACGACTGGTACATCTCTGCATACGAACCGATCGCCGACAGTTTCGGCCGACGCGTCGGCATGCTGTATGTCGGCTATCTGGAAGAGCCGTTCCGCAAGGCGAAGGAAACGGCTTTCATCCTGCTGGCGGCATTGTTTGCGGTAATCGGCATGGGGGGCGTGTATTTTTCGTTGCGCGTTGCACGCGGTATCTATGCACCGCTGGCAGCGATGAACCGTACGATGACAGCGGTCGAAATGGGCGACATGGACGCGCGTAGCGGCGGTACGCCATCCCGTGACGAACTGGGCAGCTTGTCGCGGCATCTGGATGAATTGCTCGATACCGTACAGGCGCAGAATTACGAACTGAAAACCTGGGGCGAACAACTAGATCGCAAGGTCGTCGAGCGCACGATGGAACTGGAGGCGACCAACAAGCTGCTGGTGCAGGCGCAGCAGCAGCTTGTATTGGCGGAAAAACTCGCGGCCATCGGCGAGATCACCGCCGGTGTTGCGCATGAGATCAACAATCCGGTTGCGGTATTGCAGGGCAATCTCGACGTACTGCGCGATACGCTGGGCCAGGCAGCTGCACCGGTGCAGGGCGAGTTGAAGTTGATGGATCAGCAGATCCAGCGCGTCAATACCATCGTGACCAAATTGCTGCAGTTTGCCAATCCCGGCGAATTTGCCGGTTATGTGGAAGCGATCATGGTGGACGACGTGGTCACGGATTCGCTGGTGCTGGTGCGTCACTTGTTGAACCAGTGCGACATTCGTGTCGAACATCGCAAGGGCGCGACGATAGCGGTGCCGATCAATCGCGGCGAATTGCAGCAGGTGTTGATCAATCTGTTCACCAATGCCATTCATGCAATGAAGAATGGCGGCAACCTGACGATTGCGACGACGGATTGGCACGGTGAAAACGACACCAGCGGTGTCGACATCCATGTGGCCGACACTGGCGCCGGCATCCGGCGCGAAGATCTGCCGCGTGTGTTCGACGCTTTCTTTACGACCAAGCGTCAGGGCGGCACCGGCCTCGGGCTCTCGATCAGTTACACGCTGGTGGCACGCTATGGCGGCACGATTCTCGTCAAGAGCGAGGAAGGTTCGGGCACCGAGTTCACCGTGCACTTATTGGCCTGACACGCCGATCTCTGATCGCTTTGCTTCAGGTGGTTTCGTTGCGGCGTTCGCTGCCGGCACCACGCAGGGCAGCGAGAATGAACAAAGCCAGCAACGCACTGAGAATCGCCGTCATTTCGCGTCCCATGCCGGCGGCCACGCCGATCGCGGCGGTCAGCCAGACGCTGGCGGCGGTTGTCAGTCCCTTGATTTCCTGTTCCTGATTCAGCTTGATGATCGCGCCGGCACCGAGAAAGCCTACGCCTGTCACGACACCTTGCAACACGCGGCTCAGATCGGCCTGGCTGACGCCAGCTTCCAGCGGTACCAGCACGAAGATGGCAGCGCCAAGCGCCACCAGCATATGCGTGCGTAAGCCGGCCGATATGCCGCGCGATTCACGCTCATAGCCCAACATTCCGCCTAGCAGAACCGCGACCAGAAGGCGGACACAAACACGTGTTACCTGTGCCGGATCGCTGATGTCGGAAAACTCTTCACGCAACGTTTGCCAGACCAACGTCCTGGTATCCATCACGACTTATTTTTGGTCGGTAATGGGATTGGCGGTGGAGTGATTGTTCACCTGACCGGAGTTCGGCATGGTGGAGCTTTCTTCCTGGGGGCTCAAGTCCTTCGGGTGGGCTTGCGTGGGGCCGGATGCGTCTCCACTGTCGCCCATCGTGCTGCCAGATGATGCCGGTGGCGTGGAAGTTTCCGGAGCCGGCATGCTGCTGGGCGGCGATGCAACCGAGCTGCTCGTGCCTGGCGAATCTCCTGTTGTTGGTGCAGGTGGCGTTTCCGCACGATCGCAACCTGCGAGCAGGGCGATGAGCATAGCGGAAGACAATGCAGAAGCAAAAACGGAACGGACGGGGAACATGTCGATCTCCTTTGCAGTATTGCGAATCCTCATTGTAGTGAGCGATTTCGTGCTTGGTAAGGATTAATTCGACGGTTGCGATGAAGTGAAAAACTTACATGGCCGATACCGGCGCATTCTGCAAAACAACGTGCAAATTTTTCTTTAACGCATCACAAAGTCGGAAAATTGTCGCGCCGACTTGGTGATGCGTGCGGTGTTGCGTCAGTAATCAGTCTTCCGGAAAATCCGCCGATGCGCTGACTTCGGCCCAGTTATCGAAATCCCTCTGCAACCACACCAGCTTGTTGCGTGCACCGTTCATGGCTGCCTTTCCGAGCAGCAGGCGCAACGGTGGATCGGCCGCTTCGACTGTTTGCACGATGATGGCGGCGGCACGTTGCGGATCGCCCGGTTGTTTGCCGCTGTAGCCGCGAATCATGCGCATGCGTTCGCCGGCCGTAGCGTCGTAATCCGGGATGCCGATAGGTTGTTCATCGGCTGAGCGCCCTGCCCAGTCGGTGCGGAATGGTCCCGGTTCGACGATCAACACCTTGATCCCAAGCGGTGCGACTTCATGCGACAACGATTCGGACAATGCCTCGACGGCGAATTTCGATGAGTTGTAAAAACTCAGTGCCGGGAAGGCGGCAATGCCGCCGACCGACGAGATATTGACGATATGGCCGCTGCGCTGGCGGCGCATCAGCGGCAATACGGCGCGCGTCATCTGCGTCAGGCCCCAGACGTTGATCTCGAACATGTTGCGCACGGCAGCCATGTCGCTTTCCTCGAACGAACCGAAGTAGCCGACGCCGGCATTGTTGACCAGCACGTCGATGCGTCCGAAACGCTGTTCTGCCGCGTCGACGGCAGCCGCAACCTGCTCCGGCTTCGTCACGTCGAGCGTCAATGCCAAAGCGTGATCTTCATGGCCGGCGATGAGGTCTTCCACCTGTTTGATATTGCGTGCGGTGACGACAGTCGGATAGCCGAGCGACAGGGTATGGGCGGCGAGATAGCGGCCGAAGCCGGTCGAGCATCCGGTGATGAACCAGACGGGTTGTTTTTGTACAGTCATGTTTTTCCTCGATGAGACAGGCAAATGAAAAACGGCCGGGTGCGTGACACGCCGCGGCAGACCAAACTCTACGCCGATCGAAGAAAATGCGCCGAAGGCGCTCGTCGAGCTCGTGCAGGCAGCACGCAGGTAACGGGCAGATAGCAACAAACCCATCGCCGGAAGGAATTGGCGAATCACGCTATGCTGTCGGTCTGCCCTCGCACGCCTCTGCGTGGCATGAGGGGCAGATTCAACAAGAATCGGATTCCCCATGAAATCGCTGAAAGACATCCCGCTATCCGTACTGGATCTATCGCCGATTATTGCCCAGGGCGACGCCGCTGATGCTTTCCGCCGTTCGCGCGATCTGGCGCAACACGTGGAAAAGCTCGGTTATCACCGCATTTGGCTGGCCGAGCATCACAGCATGCCGGGTATCGCCAGTGCGGCGACGGCGGTCGTCATCGGCCATGTTGCGGGCGGCACGTCGACGATACGTGTCGGTTCCGGCGGCATCATGCTGCCCAACCATGCGCCGCTGGTCGTCGCCGAACAATTCGGCACGCTGGCATCGCTGTATCCGGGCCGTATCGATCTTGGCCTCGGTCGCGCGCCCGGCTCCAATCAGGCCACGGCACGTGCATTGCGTCGCCAGATCAACGACGACGGCAGCGAATTTCCACGTCAGCTGAACGAATTACGTGCATTCTTCCAGCCGACCGATGAAGATGCGCCGGTGCAGGCAGTGCCTGGCCAGGGGCTCGACGTTCCGATCTGGCTGCTTGGTTCCAGCAGCTACAGCGCGCAACTGGCCGGCTATCTCGGTTTGCCGTTCGCCTTTGCCGGGCAGTTTGCTCCAGATTACATGCTGGCGGCATTGCGCCTGTATCGTGAAACATTCCGCCCGGGGGCGCTCGACAAACCGTATTCCATGGTGGGGGTCAACGTGTTTGCGGCCGATACCGAAGAACAGGCGCAGCACATGGCAACGTCTCAGCAACAAATGCATCTGGCGCTGGTGCGTGGCGAGCCGATACGTTTGCCGCCGCCGGTCGCAAGCATGGACGATGCGTGGTTGCCGCACGAACGTATCTCGGTCGAATCGATGCTGCGCGGATCGATCATCGGCGATGCATCGACGGTGAAGGCGCGGTTGCAGGAGTTTCTCGATACCACGCAAGTAGACGAGATCATCATCCATACGATGGCCTACGATCACGAAGCACGCAAACGCTCGTACGAAATCGTCGCCGATGTACGCAAGTCATGATGGATCGAAACATGGCCGACCCGGCATTGTTCAACACCGATGAGATTGTGCAGCTGCTGGAGCTGAAGCCGGCAGGTGAAGACAATTTCATCGGACAGAGCCATTTCATGGGCGTGCCGCACGTGTTCGGCGGACAGGTTCTCGGACAGGCGCTGCATGCGGCGAACATGACGGTGTCGCAAGCGAATCGTCGCCCGCATTCCTTGCACGCGCTGTTTATTCTGCCCGGCGATTTGCGTTTGCCGATCGAATACGAAGTCGAGCGCGTGCGTGATGGCGGCAGTTTCAGTACACGGCGCGTCGTGGCGAAGCAGGATGGCAAGCGGATCTTCGTGATGTCGGCGTCATTCCAGTCGCCGGAAGAAGGACTGTCGCACCAAAAGCCGCCGCCGGCCATGTCCGATCCGGAAACCTTGTCGTCCAGCGTCGTGGCGTGGAAAGAGCATGGTGGCGCAGCATGGCCGTTCCGTCCGGTGCCGATGGACTTTCGCGCGGAACACGATGGCGATCTGCTGAGCGGTCCGCAAGGCAGTACGCATCGCCACGTCTGGGTGCGTACGCCAACGCGCCTGTCGGACGATGCGTATGTGCACGAAAGCCTGTTTGCCTACATTTCGGATTACGGTCTGCTGTGGACTGCGCTGCAGCCGCATCGCATCAGTGTCGGCGATCCGCGCATGCAGATTGCCAGCCTCGATCACACGATTTGGTTTCACCGGCCATTCCGCATGGATGAATGGCTGCTGTTTGCCATCGAGACGCCGAATGCATCGGGTGGGCGCGGCCTGTGCATGGCGCACGTCTACAATCGTGCAGGCGTATTGGTGGCAACGGTGGCGCAAGAAGGATTGATTCGTGTGCGCGATTTTCCTGTAGAGGCGCGTGCTGCCTGATGTGGGGTGATCGTCGTTACAGATCGACGATCATTTCGAATCCTCCGTAAATCATCCGCCGCGCATCGAACGGCATCGCCTCGGGCGACATGCCGGCAATACGCGGATCCTTCATGACCTTGTCGTTGACCTCGTCGCGGTGCGCGCGCGACTGGTAGACGATCCACGAGAAGACTACGGTCTCGTCGTCCTTGAGATCCACGCTTTGCGGAAATGACGTCAGCTTGCCGGGTTTGACATCATCGGCCACGCTTTCGCGATACTGCAATGCGCCGTGCTCCATCCACACCTTGCCGCACTGGGTTGCAATCTCCCGGTATTTCGCGAGATTGCCTTTCGGTACCGGCACCACAAAACCATCTACATACGCCATGTTCGTCTCCTCATGACAGGACAGGGAAAAGGCTGGTTGCAGCGTAATCTACCGCAAAAAGCATAGCCCTTAACGTGTTCTTAACTGATGGGGCGGTAATTTCGACCGTTTAGTGATTGCCCCGCCGGGAAGTGCACAGTGGAAAATTCTTCACGCCGTTTCATCTTCGCCAATCTGTTCGGATTGGTTGCCGCCGGGATCATGTTTACGTGGATTTCGCGCAGCGGCACATTGGATTTCTGGGTGACGCAACACTTCTTCGATCCGGTGACACGGACGTTTCCGCTCGAACACAACCACAGGCTGTTTTTCTGGGGGCATGCCGTACTGAAGAAAATCAGTGTCGTTGCCTGGCTCATTTGTATCGGCCTTGCGTTTGCTTCCATTCGCGTACGTGCG
>DATDLO010000017.1:0-2034 GCA_036519215.1 Oxalicibacterium sp. | reverse complement strand
CACCAGTTCCTGCAACAATTCATCGCGTGTGATCGGCACCGTGCCAACCTTGCCGACGACGATGCCAGCGGCGATGTTCGCCAACTGCAGCGCTTCGCCATGCGGCAAGCCGCCGATCAAGCCTGCGGCCAGCGTGGCGATCACGGTATCGCCGGCACCGGAAACGTCGAACACCTGCTTGGCGGTCGCCGAGACATGTTGCGTCTGTTGCGCATCGATGATGGAGATGCCTTCCTCGCCGCGCGTCATCGCCAGGAATTCCAGATCTAGCGATTGCCGCAGCGCTGTCGCCGCAGCCAGTAGTGCGTCGTTGTCCTTCGCATCGATCTTGCAGGCGTCGGCCGTCTCGCGCTTGTTCGGCGTCAGCGCGGTTGCACCGCGATATTTCGTGTAGTCCAATCCTTTCGGATCGACCAGCACCTTGATGCCGTCCTGCCGGCAGCGCGCGATCACCTGCTCGCACAGCGTTTTGCTGAGCACGCCTTTGGCATAATCGGAAAGAATGACGACGGCCGGTTTCTGTTCGATTTGCTGCAACACCAGCTTCAGCAATTGCTGCGTCTCATCATCGCCGAGCGGCAAACGGCTTTCCTGATCCAGTCGCATCATCTGCTGATGGCCGCCAAGGATGCGCGTCTTCGTCGTCGTCGGCCGCTGCACCGATTGCAGAATCGCCGATGACGCAATGCCGATTTCCGTCATCATGGCGATCAACCGCCGCGCTTCGTCGTCGTTGCCGGCGCAGCCTGCAATACGCGTCGACACGCCCAGCTTCGCCAGATTGGCAGCGACGTTGGCCGCACCGCCGACACGGTCATATTGGTGTTTCAACAGCACGACCGGTACCGGCGCTTCAGGTGAAATGCGTTCGACTTCGCCGATCAGGTAACGGTCCAGCATCAGGTCACCGACGACCAGTGCCCAGGCCGTATTGTTTTCTGCGCCGAGGCGATGGCGGACAACGTCGATCAGATGCGCCTGCATGCTTACTCCAGATCCATGATTTCGCAGACGCTGTGCGCAATGAAGAGATGCGCTTCCTGGATGCGCGCCGTTTCCTTCGCCGGCACGATCAGGCTGTAGTCGCACATGCCGGCCAGCTTGCCGCCGGTATTGCCGGAGAACAGCACGGTGATCGCACCGCGTTCCTTCGCCACTTCAATCGCCCTGACGACGTTGCCGCTGTTACCCGATGTCGAGATGCCGACCACGACGTCCTGCTCATCGCACAAGGCTTCCACCTGCCGCGAGAACACCTGATCGAAACCGTAGTCATTGCCGACGGCGGTGAGAATCGACGAATCTGTCGTCAGCGCAATCGCCGGCAGGCCGCGCCGTTCCCGCTTGTAGCGGCCGACGATTTCGGCGGCGATATGCTGCGAATCGGCGGCGCTGCCTCCGTTGCCCATCAACAGGATCTTGTTGCCGCGCTGCAGGCAGGCACGCATCGCCTGACCGACTTCGTCGATTTTCGGCAGCAGCGCTTCCAGCTGCTGCATCGTCTGCTGGTGGGCGCTCAGTGCGCCACGCAAAAGGTCGAGATTGTTCATCATGGTGGAATCGAAAAATGTTGTTGCTGCTCGGGCTGTCTTGTGCGGCTGTCCTGTCGGGATGATACCCGCGTTCCGATAGCCCGGCTCACGTGAAAGTTATCGACTCTGCTATCGGCCGCGCTCTGCCAGCACCTGGCGGTAGACGGCCAGATTGCCTTCCACCATCGCGTCGATCGAGAATTCGGCCAGGATGCGCGCACGGCCCGCCTCGCCCATCTGCCGGCGCAACCCGGCATCGTCCAGCAAACGTCGCAGCGCCTGCGTTAGTGCTGCCACATCGCCAGGCGGAATCAGCAGGCCGCTGACGTTATCGGCCACCGCTTCCGGCAAGCCGCCGGCACGGCTGGTGATGATAGGGACACCTGCCGCAGATGCCTGCAGCAGCGACACGCCGAGGCCTTCCATGTCAGCCGGATGCGCGAGGATATCCAACCCGCCCAGCCATTGCGGCAGATCGTTGCGGAAACCCGCAAGCCGAATG
>DATDLO010000016.1:0-2746 GCA_036519215.1 Oxalicibacterium sp. | reverse complement strand
ACCGGTGTTCATATAGGGGCAGGTGGAACCGAAGATCGCCACCGTCGGCCGCGCGAATGCAATCCCCATGTGCGTCAGGCCGGTATCGACGCCGATCACGGCACCGGCATGGCGGATCAATGCCGCCGCTTCGGGTAGATTGGTCTGGCCGACCAGATTGACGATTTCAGGTGCGCCGCTTGCCAGTTCGGCCGCAGCTTGGCGATCTGCCGGGCCGCCGAGCAGAATCGGCGTCAAACCCGTCTGCTGCTTCACCATCGGTGCAAGCTGTTGCCATGCGTCGACAAACCAGTGCTTTTGCGGTCGCGTGGTAAAGGCGGCGAAAACAGCGTATCGCCCCGGCGTCAATCCATGCGAAGCAAGTCGTTCCAGCGCACGTGCCTCGATGCTGGGATCGAGATACAGGCTTGGCATGAAATCGCCGACGTCCAGCCCAAGCTGCTCTGCCAGATAAAGATATTCGGAACTGATGCGCGCCGGATCGCCACCGCGCGGCACAACTTCCGTCATCAACCATTGGCTGCCTTCACGCGAACCGAGGCCGACACGGCGCGGGGCGCCCGTCAGCCAAGCCAGCACGCCACTTTTCAGCAAACCCTGAAGATCGAGCGCGACATCAAAATTCCGCTCGCGCAGCATCGTGCGGAATGCGCGTAGCCGGCGGAACACTTCCATCCGCCGCCCTTCACGCCACAATTCCTGCCACTCGGCCTTCGGCCACAAAATCCGTTCATCGATGTGCGGATCGGAACGCAACAACGCATCAATTCCCGGCTCGACCAGCCATGCGACATGCGCTTGCGGATACGTTCGCTTGATCGCTTCCGCGATCGGTGACGCGAAGACGACGTCACCGATGGCGGAGGTGCGGACGATGAGGACGTTTTTCACGCTGCCGGCTCCTTGGCCGCGCGCCATAAGGCTGCACAAAACAGTACATAAGCCATGCTTGTATTTGAGCGCATCAAATACGACTCCACCAGACAAATGGTGCAGAACAGCAAAGGCACAGCAATGCGAATCCGTTGCCTTCCGTCGGGCAAACCTTTGCGAAACATCGGGTAAAACAACGTCAGGAAGATAGCAATACCTCCCAATAAGCCCGCGCTAGTCAACGCTAGCAAATATTGATTATGCGGGTTCCACGCCGGCTCCCATTTCGGTGAGTAAATAGCATTAACCTTCTCGTATTCGGCCGGATAGTCGCCGGCACCGATACCAATCAGAGGATTGCTCATGAACAATCGCCACGCATTGGCATAATAAGTAAGACGCAAGCCGACAGAAGTATTGACGGTCGTTTCATAGTTTTGAATGTTACTAACCATGGCATCGACGCGCTTTTGGAAATAATCACTCGTTCCATATGCCGTTCCGCAAAGAGCAACAATCGCCAAACATGCCACACAAGATGCCAACACTGGGCGACGTGCAAAACGTTGAAAAATCAGCAAAACAAGCAAGGCGAGGAAGCCGAGCAAGCCGGCACGACCACCAGAAAACATCAGATTGATAATCGTCGCCACAAAAAGCGCTGCATAAGCTATTCGCATCCGACGTGATGCATCTCCGAACAACCATTGGTGACCGGCTAAATATCCCGCCAATGCCAGCGCGGGCGCATACATGATGCGATCCACAAAAGGAGCAGTGTCATCCGCGCCTTTCTCCGCCCGAATCCCGCGCGGCCATTCAGGCCATATATTCAGTTGCAGCCAGTTGTAATAGGCCAATACTTCGCACATCGCCGTGCCAAGCAGGAATGCAGCTACATAACGCCAGAAATGTTCACGTCGCGCCACAGTAAAGTAAATTAGGAAAAGTAGGAAAAAAGTTTGCTTTCCAACCATGCGCCAGCCCCACTCTTTGTCTACCGTCCACAGCATCGATAACAGATAAACACCGTAGTAGGCGACAAAGATCCAGGCAAGCGGCTCTCTCTTCAACTCTGCCCATTTTTGTGCGAAACGCCCTTCGATCATCCAAAGCATGATCATCATTGCAGACACGATGTAAGCTGGCGCAATCTGGATCGGAATCGTAAAAAACAAAAATGTCAGCAGCCACGAATTGATATCAGGAATACGTGCACGAAAGTTTGCCCAGTTCATTTTTTAATTTTTACTCCACATGCCTCAAAGGCCTTTTTCATATCCGCCTTCTCTTGTTCCGATTTAAATTTCACTTTGTCCCACCCAAACGCAATGACATCGGTTGTCTTCGGATAAATCTGCCGCGCAAACATCAACGCCGACGACCGCACACCGACCACGGCATCGTAGTGAGTAGCCGCCAGATACGATTCCAGCGCGCCTTGCGGTTCGATCACGCGATAGTCGCTGTGACACAATTCCAGCTCCGGATCTTTCGGATGCCCCTTGTAATCGACTTGCGTAATGCCTTGCGCGGCAAGCCAGTCATGAATCTCCATCGTCAGCGGCGCCAGATCGCGCGATACCAGCAAACCGGCGCCGACCAGCGGCTGACCAACGACCAGCGCACGCTTGGCGCCATCCGTCTTGCCGTCTCTTGCATCGGTCACGACATCGACCAGCGGCGGCAACTCGACCACCTTGGCCGGCGGATATTCATGCGGCAATCCCGGTAGTACATAGATGCGGTCGACAAAATCGGCATCCGAGCCGATACGATCGCCATCGAAGGTCCGATACGCCAGTTCCGGCGCCAGGAAGCGGCGCAACCGGCGCACGCGCTGAGCGATGCGTTTGTGCAGATTCAGCGGATA
>DATDLO010000015.1:0-3281 GCA_036519215.1 Oxalicibacterium sp. | reverse complement strand
CTGACGAATATGGCTACCGGCGCATTGGGGAAAGATGGCGGCGGCGGTTTGCTGCCGATCGTCTTGAAGCAACTGGCCAATTACCCGGGCGGCATACAGGGATTGATTACCAACTTTCAGCAAGGCGGATTGGGAGAAATTGTGCAGTCGTGGATAGGCTCGGGAGCGAATCTGCCTGTGACGGCCGATCAACTGGGCAGTGTGTTGGCGCCGTCTACCGTGGATAGCATCGCCGCCGAGAGCGGACAGAGCAAGCCGGCCGTGCTGGAGGCGTTGACCGGATTGCTACCGAAGATCGTCGATCAGGCAACGGAAGGCGGCAACGTGCCGGCTTCCGGTGGTTTCGACGCCTCCGCTCTGCTCGGCATGCTGACCAAGCTGGGCTGAGGAGGAATATCCGGTTTCGGCGCAGGAGCCGAAACCGGATGGCCGATCAGGTAATCGCGTTCAGGATGTTGTTCAACGTGGCGCTGGGGCGCATCGCCTGACTGGTCTTGGCGGTATCCGGATGGTAGTAACCGCCGATATCGACGGCTTTGCCTTGCGCCGCTTTCAGTTCATTGACGATGGCTGCTTCCTGCGCGGCCAGTGCTTCGGCCGGTGCCTTGAACTGCGCAGCCAATACCTTGTCTTCGGTCTGCGTCGCCAGCGCCTGTGCCCAGTACAGTGCCAGATAAAAATGACTGCCACGATTGTCCAGGCCGCCGATCTTGCGTTCCGGCGACTTGTCATTGTCGAGGAATTTGCCGGTGGCCTCATCCAGCGTCTTTGCCAGCACCAATGCGCGCTTGTTGCCGTCGGTATGGCCCAGATGTTCCAGCGATGCAGCCAATGCCATGAACTCGCCGAGTGAATCCCAGCGCAGGAAATCTTCCTCGACGAACTGCTGCACGTGCTTTGGCGCGGAACCGCCGGCGCCGGTTTCGAACAGTCCGCCGCCAGCCATCAACGGCACGATGGATAGCATCTTCGCGCTGGTACCCAGTTCCATGATCGGGAACAGATCGGTCAGGTAATCACGCAGCACGTTGCCGGTGACGGAGATCGTGTCCTGGCCCTTGCGGATGCGTTCCAGTGTGAACTTCGTCGCTTCGACCGGCGACAGGATGCGCAGGTCCAGACCTTTCGTGTCGTGGTCCTTCAGATAGCGGTTTACCTTGGCGATGATCTGCGCATCGTGCGCACGCTGGTCGTCGAGCCAGAACACGGCCGGCGTATTTGTCGCGCGTGCGCGGTTGATGGCCAGTTTGACCCAGTCCTGTACCGGCGCATCCTTGGTCTGGCACATGCGGAAAATATCGCCAGCTTCAACTTTCTGTTCCAGCACCACCGTGCCTTTTTCATCGGTGACGCGCACCGTGCCGTCGGCCGGGATCTCGAAGGTCTTGTCGTGCGAGCCGTATTCCTCGGCCGCCTGCGCCATCAGGCCGACGTTAGGCACCGTGCCCATCGTGACCGGATCGAAAGCGCCATTCTTCTTGCAGTCGTCAATGACGGCCTGGTAGATGCCGGCGTAGCAGCGATCGGGAATGACGGCCTTTGCATCCTGCAGCTTGCCCTCGGCATCCCACATCTTGCCGGACTCGCGAATCATCGCCGGCATCGAGGCGTCGATAATGGTGTCGCTAGGCACGTGCAGGTTCGTGATGCCCTTGTCGGAATTGACCATCGCGACAGCGGCGCGCTGCGTATAGGCGGCCTGTACATCCTTTTCGATTTCGGCCTGCTTGTCGGCCGGCAGTGCCTTGATGCGCGCGTACAGATCGCCGATACCGTTGTTCGGATCGAAGCCGATTTCCTTCAGCGTTGCAGCATGCTTGGCGAGCACATCCTTGTAGAACACCGATACAGCATGGCCGAAGATGATCGGGTCGGATACCTTCATCATCGTCGCTTTCAGGTGTACCGAGAACAGCACGCCGTTTGCCTTCGCGTCGTTTATCTGTGCTTCAAGAAAATCGCGCAGCGCCTTTTTGCTCAGGACGGCGGCATCGACGATCTCGCCTGCCTTGACGGCGACTTTCTCTTTCAGAACCGTCGCCTTGCCGTCGGCAGTCGTCAGCGCGATTTGCAGGCTGCCTGCCTGTTCGACCACGGCGGACTTCTCGCTGTCGTAGAAATCGCCGGCGTTCATGTGTGAGACGTGCGTCTTCGAATTCGGATTCCACGCGCCCATCTTGTGCGGATGCTTGCGTGCGTAGTTTTTCACCGACAACGGTGCGCGTCGATCCGAGTTGCCTTCGCGCAGGACCGGATTGACGGCGCTGCCCTTGATCTTGTCGTAGCGCGTCTTGACGTCCTTTTCCTTGTCGTCCTTCGGCTCTTCCGGATAGTCGGGCAGCTTGTAACCCTGCTGCTGCAGTTCCTTGATTGCCGCCTTCAATTGTGGAACCGATGCGCTGATGTTCGGCAGCTTGATGATGTTGGCTTCCGGTTTCGTCGCCAGCTCACCGAGTTCAGCCAGCGCCGGGCTGATTTTCTGGCTATCGATCAGGAATTCTGGAAATGCCGCGATGATGCGGCCTGCCAGCGAAATGTCGCGCGTTTCAACGGAGATGCCGGATGAACGGGTAAAGGCTTCGACGATAGGGAGCAGCGAATAGGTCGCCAGTGCCGGGGCTTCGTCAGTCAGGGTGTAGATGATTTTGGAGGTAGGCATGATATGGATGGGTGAATGACGCCGTAAGGCGTTGCGTGGGCGGTGCGTAACTATCGCATAGCAACATTGTCGCCAAAATCTGCTTTATCCGCAAAGGGAAGGCGTAATTGCGGGGATAAAATGGCTGTCGGGTTTTTGCCGACGGGGTATTGACAGATTTTTTGATGAAGATCAGAATTCAATAACCGACCAGTCGTCTATAAATTATTGCTATGCCACGTCCAGCCAACCCGGAAGTCAGAGAGCGCCTGTTATCACTCGGCCGCCAAGTCGTGCACGAACGTGGTTATCACGCATGTGGCGTTCAGGATATTACGGCCGCCGCTGGTATTCCCAAGGGTTCCTTTTATAGCTATTTCGCCAGCAAGGAAGCATTTGCCGGCCAAATTCTCGAAGCGTACTGGTTCGAGATCGAAGCGTTGCAGGCAAATGCACGGCAAGCCAAAGATTCGTTGGCGGCACTACGTATGCACTTTCGTTTGATTGCCGATTTCCATGCCCGGGCCAATTTCACGTGGGGCTGCCTGATCGGCAATCTTGCGATTGAACTCGGTGGCGGCAACGATGCGTTGCGTGCGCAACTGGAAGATTTATTCAGGCGGTGGGAAGTGGCAGTCGAAGC
>DATDLO010000014.1:0-8154 GCA_036519215.1 Oxalicibacterium sp. | reverse complement strand
AGAGACCAATCGAAGACCTTTCCGCTACCGCCATAGCTATCAACATAGGTATCCAGCAACAGGCCGGAAAACAATGCGCTGGCGGCGCGATAATCAGACTCGCATTCTAGCAAATCGTCTGCCGTGGTTTCCGGTTTTACGCGCACCGCGCGCATGAATGGCCGGTCGACGGCAGCGGCGATCGTCGCGCATTGTGCCGGCGTTTCGTCGCCATGAAATTGCAACAGGGAAACAGGTGCCTGCGCCAGTACCGCCTGCACCTCTTCCAGTGTCGCATTGACGAACAAACCAACGGTCGTCACGAACGGCGGAACCTGCATTACCAGCCGCCCGGCGTTTTCGGGAGCGATGTAGCGCGGGCTTTTTGCGTAAAACACGAAGCCGACCGCATCCGCACCGGCTGCGATTGCGCCCAGCAGATCCTGTTCGCGCGTCAGGCCGCAAATCTTGATGCGTGTGCGATGCGTCATGGCGCTGTCTTCATGTCGAAAATGCATATCGGATTGAAAATTGAAAACCGGTCAATTGCAGCCATTCACAGCCACAGAAAATTCTGCGGCGGTGTCTGCGGCAAGTTCCAGTTGGGATCGTAATCGATTTTCGCAAGGTACAGACCGTCCGGCATGAAGGTAGGCGCGGCCACCTTGCGATCCCGCCCTTCCAGCAATTCCTTCATCCAGTCTGCCGGCCGCGCGCCGGTACCGACAAAAATCAGCGAGCCGACGATATTGCGCACCATGTGATACAGGAAGGCATTCGCATGCAAGGTAAGCAGCAGGATGTCGCCGCGCCGCTGCAGGTCGATCGCATACATCGTCTTGACCGGCGATTTCGCCTGGCACTGCACCGAACGGAAGGACGAAAAATCGTGCTCGCCCAGCAAATGGGCGGCCCCTTCGCGCATGCGATCGACGTCCAGCGGACGGAACGCCCAGCCGGCCTTGCCATCGAGCAGCGGCGCTCGCACCGGGTTGTTGTACAGCACGTATTGATAGGTGCGCGAGCGTGCGCTGAAGCGTGCGTGGAACTCCTGTTCCGCATCATCGGCGACCGCGGTCGCCCAGCGCACCGCAATCGACGGCGGCAAAAAGGTATTCACGCCGCGCACCCAGGAATTCATGTCGCGATCGAGTGACGTATCGAAATGCACGACCTGCTCCAGCGCATGCACGCCGGCATCGGTTCGACCGGCGCAAGTCGTTGCCACATCCGCGCCCGCAAACTGGCGCAGCGCCGCCTCCAGACGATCCTGCACGGTTTCTCCGTGCGGCTGCGTCTGCCAGCCTTGCCATGGCGCGCCGTCGTATTGCACGCCGAGCACGATGCGTTTGGAATCGTCGTTCATTGACGGAAAGAATAATCAGTGCAAAAAGAAAACGGGCGCAAGCTTCGCTGCGCCCGTCGTTCAGCCGGTCAATTATCTCAGGAAAGCTTGGCGAGCAGTTCGCCGGCGCGTGCCGACTGTTCGCTATTGCCGCCCTTGACGACTTCTTCCAGCAATTCTCGTGCACCTTCCTTGTCACCGATTTCCTGATAGGCAATCGCCAGATCCAGCTTGGTCGCCATTTCGGTGTTACTGGAGAAGCTTTCATCATCCAGCCCTTCCAGCGGCGGCAAGGCTTCGGATGCCGGCTGCCCGACCGCTGTCGGCGAAGATGGTTCCAGTTCCAGCGTGATATCGGACAGGTCGAACTCTTCCGGTTTGGCAGTCGGCTGTGCCGGCTCGCTGGACGCCGGGAATTCAAGATCGAACGATTCCGGCAGCGATGCTTCAGGTGCTGCCGATGCCGGCGTTTCAGAGGCCAGCGATTCCGATGCGGATGTCGCCGGTTTGTCGCTATCGAGGAAACCGAAATCGATGGAAGCGACGTCGGCCGGCAATTCGGCTTTCGGCGCAGCCTGGTCTTCATCTTTCTTTTCAGGCTGGCCGATATCGAAACCTTCCAGATCGAAATCCAGATCCTCGACCGGTTGCTTCTGTTCGGCCGCGGCAGGTGCTGCCGGCTCTTCCCGTGGCGGCATCGGTTGCGTTTCTCCGGTCAGCAGAGTCGTATTGTTGAAATACGGCGAGCTTTCCAGTGTGGTATTCGGATCCGGCTGCGTCATATCGAGCAGCTCATCCAGCCCCTGCTCGTCGAGCGGCTGCGTGGAAGCCGTCAGCGACGAAGCCTTTGCCGCGACATCAGCCGGCAATGCATTACCCGACGCATACAACGGATTGCCCGGATCGAGTGCCATGCCTAACGCGGCGGCCTGCTGCCAATCCTCGCCCTCGCCCTTGGTCATGCTGTACAGCTCGGTAGCGAGAATCTCGAACGAACGCACGTCATTGCGATTGGAATAGATTTCCAGCAGCTTGACGCGCACTGCATGACGATCCGGTTGCGTGCGCAGCGCTTCCTTCAGGATTTCCTCGGCCTGCGCATCGCGGCCATAGGCGATATAGACGTCGGCTTCGGCAATCGGATCGACTTCGTTGGTATCCAGCTGGCTGGCGGACGGCACGAAATTGGAGTTGAAGACGCTGTTGTTCGTATCCACGCTCTGGCCGCCGGTCGAACCGAACAGCGAATTCGATTTCAGGCTGGAATCGGTGATGATGCTGTCTTCAAACGATTTGGATGGTTGCTTGCGACGGCGCGAACTGTAAATCCCCAGGCCAGCCAGCAAGGCCAGCAGTACGGCAGCTCCCGGCAGGAACATCGGGTTGGCGGCCAGATCGTCGAAGAAGCTCGGTTGCTGCACAGGTGCCGGTGGAGGTGGCATGCGCTTTGGCTTCGCTTTCGGCGCAGGTTTGGCTTGCTCTGCTGCCGGCGCTGCAGCAGCATCAGCAGGTGGTGCGGCGGCAGCCGGTTCAGACGTTTCGGCAGCAGTGTTTGCTGCGGTATTGGCTGCATCGGTTGCCGGCTTCTCGGCTTCAGCTGTCGCAGTCCCCGTCGATGCGGCAGTTGCAGGAGCAGTCGTGGTTTCTGCCTGCTTCTGCTGCGTAGCCAGATCCTTGTTCTTGATTTCCAGGATCTTCTGCAATTCGCTGACGTTCTTTTCCAGCTCCTTCACGCGCGCATTCGCTTCCGCCAATGCCTTGTCGCGTGCAATCAATTCCTCTTCGGTGACGCCCGCACTGCCGGTCGAACCGACAGTCGTGCCAGACTTCGACAGCTTCAGCTTGTCCTGGGCGTTAGTAGAACCGGACTCTTCCTGGATGCGCGTGGTGATCTTGCCGCCTGCAGTCTGCCCGCCCTCTTCCGATGGCTGGGCGTTGGCAGCAGCGACCTGTGCCGCCAGCTTGCTGCGATAGCGGTTGAAATCCGACGCCTGCGCCACCACGACACCACGTGCTTCGGATTGTTCGATGACTTCGGCAGTCGTCGCTGCCGGGATCGACAGAATTTGCCCCGCACGCAGGCGATTCATGTTCTTGCCGATGAAGGCTTCCGGATTGGCGCGATACAACGCAACCAGCATCTGGTCGAGCGACACGCCAGGCTCGCGATACTGATTGGCGATCTTCGCCAGCGTATCGCCCTTCTTGACTTCATAGTCCGGGCTTGCTGCAGCCTTGGCAGGCGCTGCAGATTGTGTCGGACGCGATGGCGCCGTATTGCTGCGCACGCTGCTCGGCGCTGCAGCGGCCGGTGCCGGCGATGCAGGAGCGGATGTAGCAGGCGATGCGGAGGATTGCGCCGGCGCGGAAGATGCACGTCCGATCGCAACCGGCGTCACCGACGACGCACGCGCCGAACGCATTTCCGGTGGATCGAGCAGGAATGTGTATTCGCGTACCAGTTTGCCCTTGCCGCCGCCCAACTCCAGCAACATGTCGACGAACGGTTCGTTGATCGGCTGCGTCGACGTCACACGGATGATCGGCGTGCCGTTGCGCTGCTCGGTGGCAAAGCGCAATGAAAGCAGCACGGGATTGAGATCGATATTGGCTTCGCGGTAAGCATCTGCCGGCGCCAGGCGCGGCACCAGTGTGCCCAGTTCATCCGGTTCGACCGATGTCAGTTCGATCTCGGCACGCAGCGGTTGTCCCAGCGACGACAACACCGTCAGCTTCCCCAACCCGGCGGCGTAGACATTCGACAGCATCGCGGCGGACAAGAGTGCCGCGCTCAAAGTCTTCAGTTGAAACGAGGAAACCTTGGAACGAGAAATTGACCGCATTTTTGAAGGCATGGGGAATCCGTTGGCGTACGTTGGAAGGGCTGCAAGCGACGCTTACTTATAGTTTTTTTAAGGACTTTTACCTTAGCATCATGGACTTACACGCGCAAGCGCAAGCAGCTTGTCACATAATTTAAAACCCGCCAATCAAGCGTGAAACGCTTCGATTTGGCGGGTTTATGTTGCGTATGGACAACGCGATCCCGGCAGCAATCGGGATTTCGGCAGACCTTATTTACCCAGGATGATGCGCAACATGCGACGCAGCGGTTCGGCCGCGCCCCACAGCAGTTGGTCGCCGATGACGAAGGCGGACAGATACTCCGGTCCCTGGTTCAGCTTGCGCACGCGGCCCACGCCGATTTCCAGGCCGCCGGTGATCGCTGCCGGCGTCAATTCCTTGACGGTGAGCGCGCGTTCGTTCGGTACCCATTTCACCCACTGGTTGCCGCCGCGGATGATCTGCTCGATCTCGGCCAGCGGCACATCCTTCTTCAGCTTGATCGTCAGTGCCAAGCTGTGGCAGCGCATCGCACCGATGCGCACGCACAGGCCGTCGACCGGAATCGGCTGCGTGTTGCCGAGAATCTTGTTAACCTCCGCCTGGCCCTTCCATTCTTCCTTGGATTGGCCGTTTTCCAGCTGGGCATCGATCCACGGGATCAGGCCGCCGGCCAGCGGCGCGCCGAAGAATTCGGTCGGTACGTCCTGACGAATCGTCTGCGCGACCTTGCGGTCGATATCAAGGATTGCCGACGACGGCGTCTTCAGTTCTTCTGCCACTGCGCCATGCACCACGCCCATGCCGGACAGCAGTTCGCGCATGTGGTTGGCGCCGCCGCCGGATGCCGCCTGATAAGTCATCGAACTGACCCAATCGACCAGGCCGGCATGGAACAGACCGCCCACGCCCATCAGCAGGATGGAGTTGGTGCAGTTGCCGCCGATGTAATTCTTGATGCCACGGCCCATCGCATCCTTGATGACGTTCAGGTTGACCGGGTCGAGTACGATAACGGCGTCATCCTTCATGCGCAGCGTGGAAGCCGCGTCGATCCAGTAACCGTCCCAGCCCGCTGCGCGCAGTTTTGGGAAGATGTCGGTCGTGTAGTCGCCGCCCTGGCAGGTGATGATGATGTCGCACTGTTTCAGCGCGTCAATGTCGTTGGCATCCTGCAGCGTCTTTTCGTTCTTCGCCATCGCCGGCGCCTGACCGCCCTTGTTCGACGTCGTGAAGAAAATCGGCTCGATATGGTCGAAATCCTTTTCTTCCTGCATGCGTTGCATCAGGACCGAACCCACCATACCGCGCCAACCGACCAAGCCAACTCGTTTCATCATCATTTCCTCAAGAAGCGATGCTGCGCCGCCTGTTCATCAAACCGCCGCAGCGGCATTCTTCACAGTCCCTTCGCGCAGTATCTTTGGTTATGCCAGTGCCTTGACGACCGCGTCGCCCATCTGCGTGGTGCTGACCTTGGTCGTGCCGGCTTCGAAGATGTCCGGCGTGCGCAATCCCTGTTTCAGCACGGCCTTGACAGCGGCTTCCACACGATCGGCCTGCTCGGCCTTGTTCAGCGAATAACGCAGCATCATCGCCAGCGACAGAATCTGCGCCAGCGGGTTAGCCATGTCCTTGCCGGCGATATCCGGCGCCGAACCATGCGACGGTTCGTACAGGCCTTGATTTTTCGCATTCAGCGAGGCCGACGGCAGCATGCCGATGGAGCCGGTCAGCATCGCAGCCGCATCCGACAGGATGTCGCCGAACATGTTGCCGGTGACGACGACGTCGAATTTCTTCGGTGCGCGCACCAGTTGCATCGCGGCGTTGTCGACGTACATGTGGTCGAGTTCGACGTCCGGGTATTCCTTGTGCACGTCGGTCACGACGTCACGCCAGAACTGGAAGGTTTCCAGCACGTTGGCCTTGTCGACGCTGGTCAGACGCTTGCCGCGTTTCTGCGCCGCCTGAAAGGCGACATGCGCAATGCGACGGATTTCCGGTTCCGTATAGCGCATGGTGTCGAAGCCTTCGCGTTCGCCCTTGAACGGACCGTCCGGCGCTTCGCGCATGCCGCGCGGCTGGCCGAAGTAGATGTCACCGGTCAGTTCGCGCACGATCATGATGTCCAGACCGGAAACAATTTCCGGCTTCAGCGACGATGCGCCAGCCAGTTCCGGATACAGGATCGCCGGGCGGAAATTCGCGAACAGCGACAGGTGCTTGCGCAAACCCAGGATCGCCTGTTCCGGACGCAGCGAGCGCTCCAGGTTGTCGTACTTGAAATCGCCGACGGCGCCAAACAGGATGGCATCCGCTTCCTTGGCAACCTTCAGCGTCGATTCGGGCAGCGGATGGCCGTGCGCCGCATACGCAGCGCCGCCGACCGGCACGGTTTCGGTTTCGAATTTTTCGCCAAGGACATTCATCACCTTGACGGCCTGGTTCATGATTTCGGGACCGATGCCGTCGCCGGGCAGGATTGCGATTTTCATTGGATGACTTCGTAAAAAATGGAAATGGGGTCGTGCATGTGAATCGGATTCAAATGCAAGTTCAAATCGTGTTGGACAGCCACGGTTGGGAAACCAGATGGCGCTCCTCGTAGGCGCGGATCTTGTCTGCCTTCTGCAGCGTCAGGCCGATATCGTCCAGGCCGTTCAACAGGCAGTACTTGCGGAACGAATCGATCTCGAACGGGAAGACGAGGTTGCCGTTGCTGGTGCCGATGGTCTGCTTTTCCAGATCGATCACGAGACGGAAGCCCGGGAAAGCCTTCACTTCGTCGAACAGCTTGTCGACTTGCGTTTCGGTCAGTACAACCGGCAACAAGCCGTTCTTGTAGCAGTTGTTGAAGAAGATATCGGCGAAGCTAGGGGCGACAACCGCACGGAAGCCATACTGGCCCAGCGCCCACGGCGCGTGTTCGCGCGACGAGCCGCAGCCGAAATTCTTGCGTGCCAGGAGGATAGACGCGCCTTGGTAACGCGGCTGATTCAGCACGAAATCCGGATTCAGCGGGCGCGTGGAATTGTCCCGGCCCGGTTCGCCGACATCCAGGTAACGCCATTCATCGAACAGGTTCGGGCCGAAACCGGTGCGCTTGATCGATTTCAGAAACTGTTTCGGGATGATCGCGTCGGTATCCACATTGGCGCGATCCAGCGGCGCCACGAGGCCATCGAGAAGAGTAAATTTGTCCATGCCGTTCAACTTCAACTAGTAATGGCGGTGACAGCAATCGCCGTCACCACCGTTCGAGCGTAAAACCGGATGGTTTATTTGCCCTGGATTTTTTCGCCCGCGCGTTCGACATCCTTGCCGAAGCCGTTCACCGTATTGCAACCGGCCAGCAGCCAGACAGAAGCGATCAGCAGAAGAGCAACCTTTTTCATGTTTTTTCTCCCTTGGTACTTCAGTTATTTCAATAAACAGTTACTTCAACAAACGCACGTCGACAAAATGGCCTTCGATGCCGGCCGCCGCAGCCATCGCCGGGCTGACCAGATGCGTACGGCCGCCGGCGCCCTGGCGGCCTTCGAAATTGCGGTTAGAGGTCGACGCGCAACGCTCGCCCGGCTCCAGACGGTCGGCGTTCATCGCCAGACACATCGAGCAACCCGGGTCACGCCATTCGAAGCCCGCATCCTTGAAAATCCTATCCAGACCTTCGCGTTCGGCTTGTTCCTTGACTAGACCGGAACCCGGCACCACCATCGCCAGCTTGACGTTGGAAGCGCGCTGCTTGCCGCGCACAACGGCGGCAGCTGCGCGCAAATCCTCGATACGCGAGTTGGTGCAGGAACCGATGAACACCTTGTCGATGCGGATATCCTCGATCGGCGTGTTCGGCTTCAGGCCCATGTAGACCAGCGCCTTTTCCATGCCGTCGCGCTTGACCGGATCTTTTTCCTTGTCAGGATCAGGTACGCGACCGTCGACCGGAACAACCATTTCCGGCGACGTACCCCAAGTTACTTGCG
>DATDLO010000013.1:0-6432 GCA_036519215.1 Oxalicibacterium sp. | reverse complement strand
AATGCGTTGTGCGAGGCTGCGTTCGCCGGCTTCCGCATGCGCCAGAAAATCGCGATATGCCTGTGCCGTCGTCGCAAAACCGCCCGGCACCCGTACACCGGCTGCCGCCAGTTGGCTGATCATTTCGCCCAGTGAGGCATTCTTGCCACCGACCGCATCCACATCGGTCATGCGTAAATTCTCGAAGGCAATCACGTAGGCATCTGTCTCCCGTTCCTGCCGGCTTCGCGTGTGCAATGTTTCAGACATGGGCACCTCGTTCGATGAAGAGAAATCAGCATGCCCCTATGCCGGGCACGGGCCGTTTTGTTATTCTTCGACAGCGATGTTGCGAATGATCCGGCCACCATTCTAGCGAATCCTCGTCTGTCGCGAGCAATGGTGAATCGATTTATTAACTTACGCGAGTCTTACATCGAACCATGTCCCCGCCAGCCGATTCAGTCATCAAACCGTTGCCGATGCGCACGGCCTTCTTCGTCTCGGACGGCACCGGCATTACCGCCGAAACCTTCGCCCATTCGGTGCTCTCGCAATTCGACATGCCGTTCCGGCAAATACGCCTGCCCTTCATCGATTCGATTGACAAGGCGCATCTGGCACTGCGACGGATCAACGAGACATGTGCGATCGACGGCCAGCGTTCCATCGTTTTTTCCACGCTGGTCAAGACGGAATTGTCGGATATCGTGCGCACGTCGCAGGGGCTGTACATGGACCTGATCCAGACCTTCGTCGAACCGCTCGAACAGGAACTGGGCATGAAATCGATGCACACGATCGGCCGCAGTCACACGCCGGCAGATTCAGCCGAATACCGCGATCGCATCGAAGCCATCAATTTTTCGCTGGCGCATGACGACGGCCAGTCGAACCGCAACCTGTCGCAGGCTGACGTGATCCTGGTCGGCGTGTCGCGCTCCGGCAAGACACCGACCAGCCTGTTCCTGGCGATGCAGTACGGCATCAAGGCGGCAAACTATCCGCTGACACCGGACGATTTCATCCGCAGGAAGCTGCCGCCGGCATTGCTGCCGCACAAGGACAAGATGTTCGGCCTGTCGATCGCGCCGGATCGGCTGGCGGAAATCCGCCACGAACGCCTGCCCGACAGCACCTATGCGTCGATCGAAAATTGCCGTTATGAGATCAGTGAAGCGGAAAAAATGATGCAGCGCGAAGGAGTACGCTGGCTATCGTCGACGACGAAATCGATCGAGGAAATCGCCGCCACCATCCTGCAGGAAATCAAGACGGAACAGCGTTCCGGATAAGGCGGATTAGTGCGTCGTCCGCTGGCGCACCTGCTCGAAAAAGCAGACCGCTGCGCTGGCCGCCACGTTCAATGATTCGATCGCACCGAGATGTGGGATCGTCACCCGATGTGTTGCACATTCAAGCAAGCCATCGGCAACGCCCTGCCCTTCATGACCGAACAGCCATGCGACAGGCTGCGTCAGATCGAGATCGTAAATGCGTTGCTGCGCATGCGAACTGGTTGCCACGACTGGAATATCCGTTCTCTCCAGCAGATCGGTCAGATCGACGTGTTCGTAGATCTCCAACAGAAAATGTGCTCCCATGCCGGCACGCATCACCTTGGGAGACCAGGCGAAAGTCGTTCCCGTGCTGCAGAACACCTGTTCAATGCCAGCCGCCGCCGCACTGCGCACGATGGAACCGAAATTGCCAGGATCCTGCACACGGTCCAGCAGCACGGCAGACCGCGTCAATCGCAGCGGTTGTGCCAACTGCGGCGTTTCAATCAGAAAAAGAATGCCGATACCGTTTTCGACCTGGCTCAATGCATTGAAGAGATGATCCGGCAGCAGGATGGTTTGGGCAGACAGATCGTCACATCGACGCAGGATGGTCGCCACTTCATCATTGCGCATCGCCGTCTCGCCTACGATGCACAGCAACGGTTTGCCGACCTGCAGCAGATAGGCTTCGCAAAGATGCACGCCATCCAGCAGTGTCCGCCCTTCCTTGCGCCTTGCCTGCGAGCTGGCCGCAAGCAGCTTCAATTCCTTGTAGAGAGAATTTTCACGTGAAGATATCGGCTTGATCGGCATCTTCAAGCTTCCTTTGCAAGATTGACGGTTATGCCTTCGATCAATGCACGCACCGGCGCATAGGAGCGGCGGTGCACGGGCGAAATTCCATGCAGACGCAACCTTTCCAGATGCAGCTCGGTCGGATAACCCTTGTGCTGGTCGAAACCGTAATTCGGATATTCAACATGCAACAGGCGCAATGCGTGATCGCGCGCCGTTTTCGCGAGGATGGATGCAGCCGAAATCGCCGGCACCAAGTCGTCCCCCTTGACGATCGCCTCGGAACGGACTGTCATGACCGGGCAGCGATTGCCGTCGATCAGCGCCAGCGTCGGCAACATCGTCAAGCCCTCGACCGCGCGCCGCATTGCCAGCATCGAGGCCTGAAGAATATTCAATTCGTCGATTTCCTGTTCCGAACATTGCGCGATCGACCATGCCAGCGCATGTGTCTTGATCTCCAGCGCCAGTTCGTCGCGTTTGGCTTCGGTCAATTTCTTCGAATCGCGCACACCGGTTATCGGCCGCGCCGGATCGAGAATCACCGCCGCAGCGAAGACCGGCCCCGCCAACGGGCCGCGGCCGGCTTCGTCGACGCCGCAAATAACGTCATTCGCATAATCGAATAACGGCAGCGTCGTATCGGTTTTTTTCTTTGCGGGCGGCATATATGTAAATTCGTGGAATCGGTCACGCCATGTGCGACGGATGACCGATCAGGTTCAGTACCGCTTGCGCGCTTTCTGCAGCAGTATCGCGCAACAGCGTGTGATGCATTTCGGTAAAGCGCCGTTGCAGATGTTCGCGATGCGCATCGTCCTGCAATTGCATCCACATCGCATCGGCCAATGCCTGCGGCGTGGCGGCATCCTGCAACAGTTCCGGCACCAGGAACTCACGCGCCAGGATGTTCGGCAGACCGATCCAGGGTTGATAACCCATATGGCGCAGCACGTGCCAGGAAGCGCGCATCATCTTGTAGGCGATCACCATCGGCTTCTTGAACAGCGCAACTTCCAACGAAGCGGTACCGGAAGCGACCAATACCGCATCCGCAGCCGCCATCGCGCGGTACGATTCGCCGTTCGTTACCTGGATCGGCACATCCTGCAATCCTGCCTGCGCGATCAGTTCATCGAAGTACCGACGCTGCGCATCGCCCGCCATCGGCGCGACGAATTGCAACGATGGATCGCGCTGCCAAAGCAATTTGGCTGCGGCCACAAAAGCGACGGCGTTGTATTTCAACTCGGACATGCGGCTGCCCGGCATGATCGCTACGACACGCGCATCGGCGGCCAGGCCCAGCAATGCACGCGCCGCCTTCACATCCGGCTCCATAGGAATGACCTGCGCCAGCGGATGGCCGACATAGGTCGCCGGAATCCCCGCCTTGCGATAGATTTCTTCCTCGAACGGAAAGATCACCAGCATGTGCGACACGGCACGTGCAATCTTCTTGATGCGTCCAGCGCGCCAGGCCCAGATCGACGGGCCGATGAAGTGCATGGTCGGAATGCCCACCTCTTTCAGCTGCGCTTCCAGGCCGAGGTTGAAATCCGGCGCGTCGACGCCGATGAATACGGCCGGGCGCTCTGCCAGCAAGCGATCGCGCAGCGCATTCTGTATGCCCTTGATCTCGCGATAATGCGCAAGCACCTCGAACAGGCCGCGCACCGACAGTTTTTCCATCGGAAAATCGCTGACGAAACCATGCTGCATCATGTGGGGACCGCCGATACCATGCATCAATGCATCGGGCAGATGAGGACGCAGACCCGACAATAGTCGGCTTGCAAGAAGATCGCCGGACGTTTCGCCGGCAACCAGAGCGATTGCGGTTTTTTCCGCTGCGTCAGCGAATGATGCCACGCGGAGAAGCTTCGATGAATTCGCGCAGTTGGCGCAGATAACCGGCAGCGTCAGGGGAAGCGGCTTCCTCTGCGCGCAAGGCCGCCTTTGCCTCTTCCAGCGGCAGTCCCGAACGGTAGATGGCGCGATAACCGCGCTTGATCGCAGCGATCTGGGTGCTGGTAAAGCCGCGGCGACGCAAGCCTTCGCTGTTGATGCCGGCCGGTACCGCACGATTGCCGGCAGCGGTGACGAATGGCGGAACATCTTGGCTGACGGCAGCAGTAAAAGCCGTCATCGCATGCGCGCCGACATGGCAGAACTGGTGTACCGAAGTGAAGCCGCCGAGGAACACCCAGTCCTGCAGGTGCACATGGCCTGCCAACGTTGCATTGTTGGCGAGAATGATGTTGTTGCCGAGCTGGCAATCGTGCGCAATATGTACGTAGGCCATGATCCAGTTGTCGCTGCCCAACCGCGTCACGCCCGCATCCTGCGCCGTTCCCAGGTTGATGGTGACGAATTCGCGGATCGTATTGCGGTCGCCGATGTGCAATTCGGTCGGCTCGCCGGCGTACTTCTTGTCCTGCGGCGCCGCGCCTATCGAGGCGAACTGGAAAATCTTGTTGTCGCTGCCGATGCGCGTGTGGCCCTCGACGACGGTATGCGGCCCGATCCATGTATTCGCACCGATCGACACATGCGGCCCGATGACCGCATAAGCGCCGATCTCGACCGAATCCGCCAGCTGCGCCTGCGGATCGACGATCGCGGTCGAATGGATGCGCGCCATTACTGCCCCGCTGGCTGGGTGGTGTCGTTGATCGTGCGCATCGTGCACATCAGCTCGGCTTCCAGTGCAATCTGTCCGTCGACGGAACCGACTGCCTTGTATTTCCAGATGCCGCGCGCATTGCGCAGAATCTCGACTTCCATTTTCAACTGGTCGCCCGGCTCCACCGGACGCTTGAAGCGCGCGCTGTCGATACCGACGAAATAGACGACGCTGTTGTCGTCTGGCTTCAAATTCATCGTCAGGAAGGACAACAGCGCTGCCGTCTGCGCCAGCGCTTCGATCATCAACACACCCGGCATGACCGGCTTGTGCGGGAAGTGGCCGTTGAAAAATTCCTCATTGGCAGTGACGTTCTTGATCGCGGTAATCGATTTGCCGGATTCCCACGTCAACACGCGATCGACCAGCAGCAGCGGATAGCGATGCGGCAGATATTCCTTGATCTGGTTGATGTCGAGCGTCTTCATATGCTGCGTAGTTCCCTGATTAGTCATTCTTGTCTTCGCCGAGCGATTTGATATGTTTTTCCAGTTCGCGGATTTTCTCACGCATCGACGACAAATTGCGCACGATGACGGCAGATTTTTCCCATTCCGCGTTTTTTGCCAGCGGATAAAAACCCGTGTATTGCCCCGGCTCACGGATGGAACGCGACACCATGCTGCCGGACGAGATATGAACGTTGTCGGCAATTGTCAGATGCCCCAGCACCATCGCTGCACCGCCGAATGTGCAATGCTTGCCGATGATCGCGCTGCCCGCCACGCCAACGCAGCCGGCCATCGCCGTATGTGCACCGATGCGGCAGTTGTGGCCGATCTGGATCTGGTTGTCCAGCTTGACGCCATCCTCAATGACCGTATCGGCCAATGCGCCGCGATCCACTGTCGTGTTCGCACCGATTTCGACATCGTTACCGATCTCGACTGCGCCGGTCTGAGGAATCTTGATCCAGGCGCCGCCTTCGTTGGCAAAGCCGAAACCGTCTGCACCGATCACTGCGCCGGAATGCAATATGCCACGTTCGCCGATGCGGCAACCTTCCAGGAACGTCACGCGCGGATGAAACAATGTGCCGTTGCCGACAATCGCATCGCGGCCGATGAAGCAGCCCGCACCGATCACGCAATCGTCGCCAATGCGCGCACCCGCCTCGATCGTCACATGCGGCCCGATCGATGCACTGGTCGACACGCTGGCCTGTGGATCGACCGCTGCGGCCGGATGAATGCCTTTGGGTGCCGCATGCGCATGCAAGGCCGCAAAGAACTGGGCAGCGCGCGCGAAATAAGCATACGGATTCGCCGTGACGATGCGCGTGCCGGCATAATCCGGGCCGACGACATCGTCATCCGCCTGCGACAGAATCAATGCCGCTGCCTGTGTCTGCGCTGCCTGTTTTCGGAACTTGGGATTGGAAAGAAACGTGATGTGCGATGCATCGGCATCGCTCAATGGCGCGATGCCGACAACTTGCTTGTCGGCATCGCCAATCAACCGGCCCCCCAAGCGTTCGACCAAGTCTCCCAGTCGAGTGCTCATCGTAGCCTTTTCTGTTATTTACCGAGCGCCTTCAGCACCTTGTCGGTGATGTCGATGCGCGGGCTGACATACGCTGCTTCCTGCAGAATGATGTCGTATTTTTCCGCTTCCGCGATCTGCTTGATCACCTTGTTGGTGCGATCGATCGCTGCAGCAGTTTCTTCGTTACGACGCTGGTTCAGGTCT
>DATDLO010000012.1:0-14520 GCA_036519215.1 Oxalicibacterium sp. | reverse complement strand
AACGCTTCATCCGCGGTCACGAACATCGCCTGCTGGTCATCGGCGGCAAACTGATCGCCGCCGCACGCGGCGAATCGGCTTACGTCACCGGCGACGGCAAATCGACGATCGCGCAACTGATCGACAGCCAGCTCAACAGCGATCCGCGCCGCGGCGCCAGCGAAGAACATCCGCTGAACCTGCTGCTGATCGACGAGAACGACGATCCGGGCGTGATCCTGCTGGAACTGTCGCGCCAGGGCTATACGACCGAGTCGGTGCCACCGGCCGGCAAGGAAGTGCTGGTGCAGCGCCACGGCAACGTCGCCTTCGACATCACCGATCAGGTACATCCGAGCGTGGCCGCCACCGCCACGCTGGCCGCACGCGTGGTCGGGCTGGACATCGCCGGCATCGACCTGGTCGCCGAAGACATTTCGAAACCGCTGCCCGAACAGGGCGGCGCCATCGTCGAAGTCAACGCCGGCCCTGGCCTGCTGATGCATCTGAAGCCCGCCAGCGGCCAGCCGCGCCCGGTCGGCCGCGCCATCGTCGACCATCTGTTCGGCGAAACCGGCAGCGGCCGCATTCCGGTAGTCGGCATCACCGGCTCGTCCGGCACCACGCCGACTGCGCACCTGATCGCCTGGCTGCTGCATCTGCAGGGCAGCTACGTGGGTCTGGCCTGCAGCAACGGCCTGTTCCTGCGCGAACGCAAGGTGGTCAAACGCAACAGCGCGAACGGCAATGCCGCGCGCCAGGTGCTGATGAACCGCATGGTGGAAACCGCCGTTCTCGAAAATGGCGCCGAAGCCATCCTCACCGAAGGCGTGATCTACGATCGCTGCCAGATCGGTGTCGTCACCAATATCGATCCGGCCGGCAGCCTGCCGCGCTACTACATCGACAATGCCGACGAGATGGCCCAAAAAGTCATGCGCACCCAGGTCGATCTCGTCTTGCCGGACGGCGCCGCCGTGCTGAACGCCGCCGATGCGCGCGTGGCAGCGCTGGCCGAACTGAGCGACGGCGAAGTGATCTTCTTCTCCGTCACGCCCGATGCGGCGCCGCTGGCCGCGCATCGCACGCAAAACGGCCGCAGCGTCGTGCTGCGCGACGGCAACATCGTGCTGGCTACCGGCACGCAGGAAATCGTTGCCGGCCAGCTGGCGATGCTGCCGTATGCCGATCCGGCTTCTCAACCGTTGATGACGGAAGCAGTGCTGGCGGCGACGGCAGCAGCCTGGGCGCTTGGCCTCGATGCATCGCTGATCCGCACCGGTCTCGAAACCTTCGAGCATGCGGCCGACATACCGGTCACCGTCTGAGCCGCCTTCCCCGAACATGCCTACAGAAAGACGCGCGCGCCATCCTATGACGAACAGACGGGACAGGTCGAACCGGCGCATGCCCATGACAAGGAATACCTGATGGAAATCTCTCGCGTTCGCGCCTTGCGCGGTCCCAACCTGTGGAGTCGCCACACCTCGCTCGAAGCGATCGTGTCGTGCACCGATCCCGAACATGACATCGCCGGCCTGCCCGGCTTCGAGGATCGTATCCGCGCCCGCTTCCCCAAGATCAAGTTCCTCGACGTCACGCGCGACGAAGGCAGCACATCGGTTGCGCACGTGTTGGCTGCCGCAGCGCTGGGCCTGCAGGCGCAGGCCGGTTGCCCGGTCACGTTCTGCCGCGCGATCCGCACGATCGAGCAAGGCATCTTCCAGGTCGTCGTCGAATACACCGAGGAAGCCGTCGGCCGCCTCGCCTTCGATCTGGCGCTGGAACTGTGCAATGCCGCCGCCAGCGACCAGTTGTTCAATCTGGCCGAAGCACTGGCGCGCCTGCGTGCACTGGATGAAGACATCCGCCTTGGCCCGAGCACCGGCTCCATCGTCGATGCCGCCGTCGCACGCGGCATTCCGTATCGCCGCATGACCGAAGGCAGCATGGTGCAGTTCGGCTGGGGCAGCAAGCAGCGCCGCATCCAGGCAGCCGAAACCGGCTTCACCAGCGCCATCGCCGAATCGATCGCGCAGGACAAGGAAATGACCAAGGTCATGCTGGCCGCCGCCGGCGTGCCGGTGCCGGACGGCCGTTCGGTTTCGACCGCCGACGATGCATGGGCCGCCGCGCAGGAAATCGGTGCGCCGGTCGTCATCAAGCCGCGCGACGGCAACCAGGGCAAGGGCGTGGCCGTCAACATGAAGACGGAAGACGAAATCAAAACCGCGTTCGAAGCCGCGTTCAGGATTTGCGACGATGTGGTCGTCGAACGCTACCTACCGGGCCAGGATTACCGCCTGCTGGTGGTCGGCAAGCAGCTGGTCGCCGCTGCGCGCCGCTCGCCACCTTCAGTGATCGGCGACGGCGAGCACACGATTGCGCAACTGATCGAACAGGTCAATCTCGATCCGCTGCGCGGCGACGGCCATGCGACGCCGCTGACCAAGATCCGCGTCGACAGCATCACGCTAGCGACGCTGGCGAAGAAGAACTACACGCTCGACAGCATTCCCGCCAAGGGCACGCCGGTGCTGCTGCGCGACAACGCCAACCTATCCACCGGCGGCACCGCGACCGACGTCACCGACGACGTGCATCCGCAACTGGCGGCGCGTGTGGTCGAGGCCGCGCAGATGATCGGGCTGGACATCGCCGGCGTCGATCTGGTCTGCGAAAACGTGATCCAGACGCTGGAAGAACAAGGCGGCGGCGTGGTCGAAGTCAACGCCGCGCCGGGCTTGCGCATGCACATCAAGCCGTCGTTCGGCAAAGGCCGCCCGGTCGGCGAAGCGATTGTCTCCAGCATGTTCGCCGAAGGCGACGACGGCCGCATCCCGGTTGTCGCCGTTGCCGGCACCAACGGCAAGACGACGACGGTACGCCTGATTGCGCACATGCTGCGCACGAACAAATACCGTGTCGGCATGACGACCACCGACGGCGTCTACATCGAGAACGAACGCATCGACACCGGCGATTGCAGCGGCCCGCGCAGCGCGCGCAACGTGCTGCAGCATCCGGACGTCGACGCCGCCGTTTTCGAAACCGCGCGCGGCGGCATCCTGCGCGAAGGCATCGCCTTCGACCGCTGCAACGTCGCCGTCGTCACCAACATCGGCGTCGGCGATCACCTCGGGCTCAACTTCATCTCCACCGTCGAGGACCTCGCCGTCGTCAAGCGCGTGATCGTGCAGAACGTCGCGCCGAACGGTTACGGCGTGCTGAATGCAGCCGACCCGATGGTCGCCAACATGGCCGCCAGCTGCCCCGGCAACATCATCTATTTCGCAAAAGACCGCAACCAGACCGCGCTGGCCGCGCACCGTGCGCAAGGCAAGCGCGTCGTCTATCTTGATGGCGATGCCATCGTTGCCGTCGAAGGACAGTTCGAACAGCGTCTGCCGCTGTCCAACATCCCGATCACCTACAACGGTGCGATCGGCTTCCAGGTCGAAAACGCGATGGCCGCCATCGGCGCGGCATGGGGGCTGGGACTGGACTGGACCGTCGTATGCGAAGGCTTGCGCACGTTCCAGAACGGTGCGGATACCACGCCGGGCCGCTTCAACATGTTCACGCATCGCGGCGCCACCGTCATTGCCGATTACGGCCACAACCCGGATGCGATCCAGGCATTGACCAGTGCCGTCGAAGCGATGCCGTCGAAACGCCGCACGGTCGTCATCAGCGGCGCCGGCGATCGCCGCGACGACGACATCCGCCGCCAGACGGAAATCCTCGGCGATGCATTCGACGATGTAATCCTCTACGAAGACCAGTGCCAGCGCGGACGCGCCGACGGCGAAGTGGTGAAGCTGTTGCGCGAGGGATTGGCGAAGGCGAAACGCACGCAGTCGATCAACGAGATCCGCGGTGAATTCCTCGCCATCGATACCGCGCTGAATCATTTGAAATCAGGCGATCTGTGCCTGATCCTCGTCGATCAGGTGGAAGAAGCGCTGGCGCACATCGCGTCGCGTATCAAGGCTTGATCGCAAAAACCTGATTATCGATCTCTCGACGCCTGATTCGGAGACATTGCCACCGTATCGCAACGCAGTCGAGATCATCGCCCGCAACGGCAAAAACCGAAAGCGGTAGCCATGGATCAACGGCTGCCGCTTTTTTCTTGGGCTTTCTTTTCGTCAATTCCTGCCCGTATGTTCAGGCGGTGTCGGCGGCGCTTCTGGCGGCGTATGTTCAGGCACGATTTCCGGCTCGCGCGGTCCTGGCGGAATCGTCGGATCGGACGGCGGCGGGATTTCCGGTTCGGGTACCTCGAATGGTGCAATCTCCGGCTGCGGCTGCGGAACGACCGGAATCTCCGGCGGTATCGGCGGATGTGGCGTGCTCATCTGGACCTCCCGTTCATCATGAACCTGTCTGACAGGCAGCCAGAGGCGAAGTTGCGCACGCGTCTTGCCGCGCGTCCCGCATTACGTCTGCATGCCTCCCAATGCATCCGCTCCGCTAGTTTCTCCTGCGCACATCACTTCCTTTTCTGACGCAATCTTTCCGCAAAATCCTACAGGCATGACAAGCATGCAAGCGTAGACTTTTCAGCATCGCAGCAGGCCTGCCAGGGCTCTGCTTTCCTCTTTTCAACCGGAAGAAGGACTCGGCAATGAACGCACAGAAACACCGTCAATCCAAAGGCAGCCGCAACGCAGCCGTCGACCGCAGGCACGGTGCCGGCGGCGCGCAGTTCAACAACGGTTATCGCACCGCCGGCGGTCCCGACTATCGCAGTACCGACTGGCAGACCTCCGAGCATCCGCGCGGCCGACGCGGCATCGAGCGGGCTTGACTGTTTTCGCCGGAAATTCCGTCGAGGAGAACGAGATGCCGCAAAGCAAATGGAGCAACAAGCGCGAACGCCAGTACCAGCACATCAAGGATAGTGTGCGCAGCCGTGGCGGCAGCGCAGGACGTGCAGAGGAAATCGCTGCCCGTACCGTCAACAAGGAACGCGCACAGCATGGCGAAGCGAAGGAAAGCAGCCGTTCCTCGACGCACGACATGTCGCCGTCACGCCGCGGCGGCCAGCGTTCGCACAGCGGTGCTGCCGGGCGCACTTACGAGCAGTTGTACAACGAGGCCCGCAGCAAGGGCATCCATGGCCGCTCGAAGATGAACAAGTCCCAGTTGCAGAAGGCGCTGGCACGATAAACACTCATTGAAGGAGATGGCGCATGGCGAAATGCGATCAATGCGGCAACGACTACGACAAGGCTTTCCAGATCACGCAAGCCGGCAAATCCTGGACTTTCGACAGTTTCGAATGCGCGATTCACAAACTGGCGCCATCGTGCGCGCACTGCAAGATGCGCATCATCGGCCACGGGCTGGAAGATGCAGATGGCCGCATGTTCTGCTGCGACCATTGCGCGGAAGCAAGCGGCGTGACGACATTGCGCGACCGGGTGTGAAAGATTCGGATACCGGCCGCGCCCTGCAACCCTTATGGAGAATGACATGCAAACCCTGAAGGAAGTCATGCACCGCGACGTGCAGGTGATCAGTCCGGAAGCGTCGCTGAAGGAAGCCGCGCAGCAGATGCGCGATGGCGATTTCGGCATGCTGCCGGTCGGTGAGAACGACCGAATGATAGGCGCGATTTCCGATCGCGACATTGCCGTGCGGGCTATCGCCGAAGGCAAGCCGCCAACGGCCAAAGTACGCGAGGCGATGTCGGACGGCATCGTCTGGGCATATGAAAACGATTCGCTGGAAAAAGGAGCGCGCCTGATGAGCGATCATCAGATCCGGCGCCTGCCTATCGTCAACGCGGAAAAACGACTGGTCGGTATCGTCGCGCTCGGGGACTTTGCGGTGGAAAGTTCGGATATCGAAGCGGTCGGCGCGACGCTGTCGGAAATCTCGATGCCGGCGTGATTGTTAGTGCGTGTAAGTGATTGTAGCGACACGCCCGAGACGAAAATCCAAAACAAAAGAGCGATGCCTTAACCGGCATCGCTCTTTTTATTGCGGCAGCTTCCGCCGCGCTCGCAGTCCGACTACAGTCTGAATTGCAGTTTAAATTACAGACTAGAAAGCCCGCTGTACGTTGGAACGCGGCGACAACTGGTAGCTCCACGTTTCAGTCAGCGCACGCTGGCCGTCCACCAGCGCCGCCCGCATCTCGACCGGATGCGATGCATCCTTCACCTTGATGCGCAACGTCAGCCGCCAGCCGCCGATCGCCGGGTTCGGCTGCAATTGCGTATCGACCAGTTCCGCGTTATCGCTGACGCTGACCTGCGGACGCACCGGCGCATCCGACGGCAGCTTCGCCAGCACCGGGCCTTCGAAGTCCACCAGCATCGCCATCGTGCCATCGGTGTGGCGGATGAGGTTGGCCTGCGTCAGTTCTCCATCGGTATGGAAAGTCTGCCTGACCCAGCCGACATCGTTTTTCAGCAACGCTGGCTCGTCCGTCGTCCAGTGCATCCGGTAATCGAACTTCAGCGGCACGCCCTTGCGCGGCAGTTCGGCCGGCGTCCAGTAGGCGACGATGTTGTCATTGGTTTCATCGGCAGTCGGAATTTCAATCAGTTGCACGACGCCCTTGCCCCAGTTGCCCTGCGGCTCTATCCACGCACTCGGACGCAAGTCGTAGCGATCCTTCAGATCCTCGAAGTTGCCGAATTCACGGCCGCGTTGCAGCAGGCCGAAACCCTTGGGGTTTTCGACCTGAAAGGAGCTGACCTCCACGTTCTGCGGATTGTTCAGCGGACGCCACAGCCATTCGCCGCTGCCGGTATGGATCGCCAGGCCGTTCGAATCGTGGATCGCCGGGCGGAAGTTGCGCTTGCTCGACTGCTGGTTGGGGCCGAACAGGAACATGCTGGTCAGCGGCGCAATGCCGAGACGATCGACCTCGCCGCGCAGGAACACGCGCGCCTGCACGTCGAGGACGGCATCCGATCCCGGCTTCAGCACGAAGCGATAGGCGCCCGTGGCGCGCGGCGAATCGAGCAGGGCGTAGAAAACCATTTGCTTGTCCTGCGGTGCCGGGCGCTCGATCCAGAATTCGGTAAAGCGCGGAAACTCTTCCGGCTTCGACATCCCGCTGTCGATCGCCAGACCGCGTGCCGACAGGCCATACACCTGCCCCTTGCCGATCACGCGGAAATAGCTGGCACCCAACACGCTCATGATCTCGTCTTCCTTGCCGGCGTGATTGATCGGGTACAGCACGCGGAAGCCCGCATAGCCCAGCTTGCTGGTTGTCTTGCTGTCGAACGACAGGCCGCCGAAATCGAAACGGGCCGGATCGTAGTGCACTTCCTCGACATCGTCGCCGACGATTTCGCTGATCTTCACCGGCGTGTTGAAATGCATGCCCTGATGATAGAAGGCCAGCTTGAACGGCGTGCGTTCGCTGCGCCATTCGAAGGTCTCGCGGCGCGGCTGGATCTTCACATAATCGCCGAACTGCATCTTGCTGAAGACCGGCGGCAGGTTGCTGACCGGCGCCGCATATGGCTTGGCAGCCAGTGCCTTGGCCCTGGCCGTGACGTCGTCCAGCGAAAAGGCATGCGCCTGCGTCGCTAGCAATAATGCGCCGGCAGAAACGGTTGAAAGCAGAATGGCGGGGATTTTTTGACGAGCGGAAATATTGAAAGCGTTGAAAATCACGAATCTCTCCAGAATGGTGCTGCTGTTCAGATGCCGCCGCGCGCACATGGTTGCATTGTTTGCATATGGAAATGCATTGAGCAGGGTTCACGACCTTTTTTGACCCGCTTTGGGTCATTATCCTGATCGTTCCGCTCTTCCCCGCGCGCTGTGTGCGGCTCCGCACTTGTGCCCTTGCAGAAAACAAAACAGAATAGCACGCAGGCAAGACGCCTCCACTGCCCGCAACGACGGGAATTTCCTGTTCACAATGCTTGTTGCGGGCCCTGTTTCCGCACGGCATTCCGCCCAGGCCGCCGCGTGCGGCGCATCGCTTTCACCAAGGATCGGATCACACCAGTGCCACATCACGTCATCATGAAACTGCATCAATCTCCTGCTTCTCCTTTCTTCCCTGTACGCCGCTCCTTCGCCCTGCTCTGCACATTTGCATTGGCGGCCGGCGGCCTGTTCAGCACACCGGCACAAGCCGACATCAACCGCGCCCTGCTCAACGACAAGCCAGCCTTCATCGCCGACGTGATGCGGCAAATGACGCTGGATGAAAAGATCGGCCAGTTGCGCCTGATCAGCATCGGCGGCGACATGCCCAAACCGCAACTGATCAAGGAAATCGCCGCCGGCCGTATCGGCGGTTCGTTCAATACCGTCACGCCGGCCGAGAACCGGCCGCTGCAGGATGCCGCGGTCAGGCAAAGCCGCATGAAGATTCCGCTATTCTTCGCCTACGACGTTGTGCACGGCCATCGCACGGTGTTTCCGATCAGCTTGGCGCAGGCATCGAGCTGGGACATGGATGCCATCGCGTTGAGCGCACGCACCTCGGCCATCGAAGCGGCTGCCGACGGCATCGACATGACGTTCGCGCCGATGGTCGACATCACGCACGATCCGCGCTGGGGACGCACGTCGGAAGGTTTCGGTGAAGATCCGTATCTGGTCTCGCAGATCGCGCGCGTGTCGGTGCAGGCATTGCAAGGCGATCGCGGTGCAGACGGCAAGGCGCCTATCGGGGCGCAAGGCGTGATGGCCGCCGTCAAGCATTTTGCGCTGTATGGCGCGGTGGAAGGCGGACGCGACTACAACGCCGTCAACATGAACCCGATGCGCATGTACGACGACTATCTGCCGCCGTACCGTGCAGCCATCGATGCCGGCACCGGCGCGGTGATGGTCGCGCTGAATTCGATCAACGGCGTGCCGGCCTCGTCCAATACCTGGCTGCTGCAGGATCTGCTGCGCAAGGACTGGGGCTTCAAGGGGCTGACCGTCAGCGACCACGGCGCGATCTTCGAACTGATCAAGCACGGCGTTGCAAGCAACGAACGCGAAGCGGCCGAGCTGGCGATCAAGGCCGGCATCGACATGAGCATGGCCGACCAGATCTACCTGAAGGAACTGCCGGAGCTAGTGCATTCCGGCAAGGTACCGATGGCCGCGATCGACAACGCGGTACGCGAAATCCTCGGTGCGAAATACGACATGGGCCTGTTCCACGATCCGTATCTGCGCATCGGCGACGGCTCGCGCGATCCGGCCGACATCAATGCGGAAAACCGGCTGCACCGTGACGCCGCACGCGACGTCGCCCGCAAATCGATGGTGCTGCTGGAAAACCGTGCACAAACGCTGCCGCTGAAAAAGGCCGGCACCATCGCGCTGGTCGGTCCACTCGCCGATGCACACATCGACATGATGGGCAGCTGGTCCGCCGCCGGCGTCGCTAGGCAATCGATCACGCTGAAACAGGGGCTGCAGGATGCGCTGGCCGGCAAGGGCAAACTACTGACCGCGCGCGGTGCCAACATCACCGAGGACAAGCGCATCGTCGATTACCTGAACTTCCTGAACTGGGATACGCCGGAAGTCGTGCAGGACAAGCGCAAGCCGGAAGCGATGATCGCCGAGGCGGTGAAGATCGCAAAACGATCGGACGTCATCGTCGCTGCCGTCGGCGAAGCGCGCGGCATGTCGCATGAATCGTCGAGCCGCACCAGTCTCGATCTGCCGGCGAACCAGCTGGCGTTGCTGAAGGCCTTGAAGAAAACCGGCAAGCCGCTGGTGCTGGTGCTGATGAACGGCCGCCCGCTCGCGCTGAACTGGGAACGCGAGAACGCGGATGCGATCCTCGAAACCTGGTACAGCGGCACCGAAGGTGGCCATGCGATTGCCGACGTGCTGTTCGGCGACGTCAATCCGTCGGGCAAACTGCCGATCACTTTCCCGCGTTCGGTTGGTCAGATTCCCGCCTACTACAACCATCAGCGCGTCGGCCGTCCGTTCACCGAAGGCAAGCCGGGCAATTACACATCGCAGTACTTCGAGGAGCCGAACGGTCCGCTCTATCCGTTCGGTTACGGCCTCAGCTATACGACGTTCTCGCTGTCCGACGTGACACTGTCGAAGAGTACCCTGCCGCGCGACGGCAAACTCGAAGCCAGCATCACGGTGAAAAATACCGGCAAGCGTGACGGTGCGACAGTCGTGCAACTGTACATCCAGGACGTTGCCGCATCGGTGGTGCGGCCGGTCAAGGAACTGAAGGATTTCCGCAAGGTGATGCTGAAGGCCGGCGAGGAACAGGTTGTGCGTTTCACGATCGACGAGAGCAAGCTCAAGTTCCACAACGCACAGCTGCAGTACGTGGCCGAATCGGGTGACTTCAATGTCGAGATCGGGCTGGATTCGAAGGCGGTGAAGATGCAGAAATTTACGTTGCAGTAAAAACCCTGTGCCCAAGGCCGCCGGCATTACTGCTGCAGTAATACCGGCATATAGAATCTTGGCAGTACATGAATTTGCATCATCCGCACATCTTGCCGTCAGGTACACTGACCACCGTCTGAAGCGGCAACGCTAAAGGCTTCTGATATTGGCCCGAATGGCAATTTGCAGATAAGAAATCCAACAATGAGGATCTAAGATGAAACAACTTTTAGGAATCCTGGCTATCGTCACAATCACCACTCTGAGCGGATGCGCGGTTTATACGCCAAGCGGTTCGGTGGTGGTGGACCCTGGGCCAAATGGCCCCAGAGACGGAGGTACTTTCTGTCCTCCAGGCCAGGCCAAGAAAGGCAATTGCTAAGAACGTCACTCAGAAAGAGCCCGCAATGCGGGCTCTTTTTTAGCAGGCAACCGGGGCGGGCCTGGTGCCTGCTGTAGCCGAACTGTTCAATGCGACGACACGTAATCCGATTCGGCGAACGCGGGCGGCAGGGAAAAACTCCCGCGCATCCGTTTGGTCTCGGTGGCCGGCGTCAGGCCGAAAAGCCGTTTGAATTCGCGGTTGAACTGCGATGCGCTCGCATAGCCCACGGCATGACAGGCAGCCTCCGCCGTCATGTCCTGCCGCACCATCAACAGCCGCGCCTGATGCAGACGCGTGGACTTCACGTACTGCATCGGCGACGTACGCGTAATGGCCTTGAAATGACTATGGAACGTCGGCACGCTCATGCCGGCTTCGTGCGCCAGTTGTGACAAATCGAGCGGCTGCCCATAGGCGCTGTGGATGCGGCGCAGCGCCTTGCCGATTTTCCCAAATTGCCCCTGCATCGCCAAAGCTGCGCGCATCGCGTTGCCCTGCGCACCGGTGAGCACACGAAAATACAGTTCGCGCATCAGCGCTGGGCCGAGAATGGCTGCGGCCAGCGGCTGATTCATCGCCTCAAGAAAACGCAGCACGGATATGCGCAACGCATCGTCCATCGGGCTGGACATCATGCTCTGCGGCACATCGTCCTGCGACGGTGCATGATGCCGGTCGATCTCGATCATCAATTCGGCAACAAGCTGAAAATCCAGGTGCATGTAGATGGCCAGCAGCGGCCGCTCCGGCGTCGCGTCGGTTTCCATCGTAAAGGGTACAGGCACCGCGACTGCCAGGTAGTGCTGCTCGTCATAAAGGTAAACCTGGTTACCGAAATATCCACGCTTGCTTCCTTGGCAGACGATCACGATGCCCGGGTCGTACAGGACAGGGGTGCGCGACAAAGGGCGATCCGAACGCAGGATGCGCACATTCGGCAACGCCGTCAGGTTGTATCCCTCGTCCGGCGCCAGTGCCTTCAACAAGACCGTCATCTGCTGTTGTTCAGTCAGGTGCGTGACATGCGTACTCATCTTTATCACTCAGACGAATTCATAAGAATAGGCAAGAAGAATAGAGTTTTATACCTGAAAAGTCGATTAAAGAAATATTAATGTACAACCCTCATTAATTTCATCGGAGCTTTTCATGTCATCCACCAAGATTCTGTTCATCACCGGCGTCAGCAGCGGCTTCGGCCGCGCCCTGGCCCAGGAAGCGCTCGCAGCCGGCCATCGCGTCGTCGGCACTGTACGTAGCGAACAAGCGAGACAAGACTTCGCAAAACTCGACCCGACGAAGGCGATTGGCCGTGTGCTCGATGTCACCGACTTCGATGCCATCGACAGCATCGTGCATGACATCGAGACGAACGTCGGTCCAATCGATGTGCTGGTCAATAACGCCGGCTACGGGCATGAAGGCATCATGGAAGAATCCCCGCTTGCCGACATGCGCCGGCAGTTCGACGTGAATGTATTCGGCCCGGTCGCCATGACGAAGGCCGTGCTGCCCTACATGCGCGAACGTCGACGCGGGCACATCCTTAACATGACGTCGATGGGCGGCTTCATCACGATGCCGGGCATTGCCTATTATTGCGGCAGCAAGTTCGCGCTGGAAGGCATCTCCGAAGTGCTTGGCAAGGAAGTGCGGCCTTTCGGCATCCGCGTCACGGCTGTGGCGCCCGGCTCGTTCCGCACCGACTGGGCAGGCCGTTCAATGTCGCGCACGCCACGCACTATTTCCGACTACGACATGCTGTTCGATCCGATCCGTCAGGCTCGCGCGGAGAAGAGCGGCAAACAGCTCGGCGATCCGATAAAAGCCGCCCGTGCCATGCTGGCCGCAATAGCTGCCGACAACCCGCCATCGCATCTGGTGCTGGGCAGCGATGCACTCCTGCTGGTACGCGAAAAGCTGTCGGCACTGGCTGACGAAATCCGCACATGGGAAACGGTCACATGCTCGACTGACGGCTGAATGTTGATTTGATTTGTATCGCCATGTCATGGACATGGTTCGACATGGCGATACGATTGCGGATATAAAGCGATATTCCTCCTTGATGCATGGAGCAAAGCCTCCGTTAGCTGTTGGCCGATGTCGCTCTACGGCGCCGCATGTCCGACACCGTTAGCCAGAGGGCGGAAACAAGAAAATAGAATGCACCGAAAGCCGCATAGGGAGCGATGCTCGTGATGCTCGGCGTGACCGGCCCGTTTGCCTGCTTGATGAAAATGACGCCGGCGAGTGCCGATTGCGCACCGCTAAGAATCATCGCCCATTGTGCGCTGAAGCTTTGCCAACGGCGCACAGCCGTCGCGAGTTGAAAAAGACCCGCCAGAACCGCCCAGACTCCAAACACGACAAGGACCGCGTTCATGCTCATGCCAAGCGCAATTGCCACCGCAATCGTCGTGGCAAGGCTGATAGCCATGTTGAGCGTCTGCGTCGGATTTTTTATCAATCCACCGTTGCGCTTGGCATCCAGCAGATTCGCAAAGGCATCCCAGGCCGGATAGAGAAGCAGCAAGGCAGCAGCAAGAATCGGCATGCTTTTCCCCACCGTGAACGCAGCAACGACCCAGGCGAACGAGAACGCCGCCCGCAAAAAATAGTAGGGTTTCAACCACTCGGCACCTTGCGGTGGCGTGTTCTGTTTGAAGTTGATTCCGGTCATGTCTTTCTCCTATTTGGTCAATGAGATAAGTAAGTTCGCCTTTAACTTGTCGGCGAAGGGTTGATGCGTTATTTCAAATCCAGTACTGCCGCTGGCAGGAAGGCGCCCAGCGGTGTTTCAATCACGGGATTGTTCTGCGCGGGAGCTCTGACGCTTTCGATCGATGTCCATACGGCTACAATGGCGGGCGGCCCGTCGGTCGTTGCCGATATCGTCACGGGACCTTTATAGGCGGCGCCGTCGATGAGCCCGTCCCAATGGAAATCAACGCGCCCTGTAACCGGTCCTGCAATGTGTTCGGTGTGAAGGACAACGCCACTCGCATCCGCGAAGGCAACGTCGATCGATGCGGCGCCATCGCTCGCAATTGCGCCAGCGTATTGGCCATCAGCGAGCGGCAGGGCCGTCGTTGACGGTACAAGCGCCGAGCGGCCGATCCAGCTTGCGGCGTCGAACAACATGTTCTGGCTGGAGAGAAACCGCTCGAGCGTTTTTTTGATGTCCTGCAGGCCTGATACGCCCGCAAGCGATGCCAGTTGCTGCAATGTGTCCCCGGGATCTTTCGGCGACAGCGGATCCTGGTACTTCGACTGGGCAACCAACAACTTCAGAAAATCCTGAGTGGAGATTTCAAGCGAACTGCTGACCGCACTCGTTGCTTGCGACACGCCGCCAGACAACGGCAGGATAGAGTTGTTCGTCATGGCTTCCCTTTGCCGATCATCGGCGCCCGTCCATCAATACGTGTCATGAATCGCTTCCGGTCAAATCGCATACGCGCATCACTGCCGTCCCAGGCTGTTCCACCGCCAACATTGCAACGCTCCGCTGCAGACCATCCGATGGCCTACCTACCAGTAGGTAGATTAATTAGGTAAAAAAATCACCACGGCTTACGTGGTGAACCAGGCCATCCAGAATTATGGGGAACGCATCAGACGCCCCACGCTGGACTGCACGATCGCAGCAAATATCTCCGGATCGCCATAAGCACGCGCTGACAGCATTGCCCCATGGACCGTTGCCATGAAGGCCATTGCTTCCGGTTCCGCGGCTGTACGCAAATGAAAGACGCCATTCGCAGCCCCTCTCTCCAAAATACGCGTGAGCCACTCCGCCA
>DATDLO010000011.1:0-9710 GCA_036519215.1 Oxalicibacterium sp. | reverse complement strand
GGCGAGTTCGGCTTCGTCGGTGACGAACAGCGCGTAGTCGTTGGTCGCGTCGAGGATGTTTTCGGAAAACTTGGTCTGCAGCGCTGCCTGTTTTTCCTGGATTTCGGCGAAGCGCGGTTTCTGTTCGTCGCTCAGTTCGGCGCCACCGAGGCGGAAATCGCGCACGGCGTTTTCGATGATTTTCTTGCGTGCCGGCGAATAGCCGTTGTAGTCGGGGCCGAGCTGCAGCGCCTTGTACTTGGTGAACAGCACGAGGTTTTGCGACAGCGCGGTCCAGAATTCGGTGATCTTCGGCTGGTTTTCGTTGTAGGCGGCGCGCAGTTCCGGCGTATCGACGACGGCATTCATGTGGCCGACGGCACCCCAGGCGCGGCCGAGTTTTTCGGTCACGTCTTCCAGCGGTTCGACGAAGTTTTCCCAGGTGACCTGTTCCGTGCGCGACTCGAGATCCTTGACGACATCGCGGCATTGTTCGAGCAGGCCGTCGATTGCCGGACCGACGTGCTCGGGTTTGATGGTATCGAAGCGCGGGAGATCGGAAAAGTCCAGCAACGGGTTCAGGGCGATATTCATCAGAGTTCTCTTTCCGCTGCCTCGACGGTGTTGACGAGCAGCATGGTGATGGTCATGGGGCCGACGCCGCCCGGTACGGGCGTGATGTGGCCGGCCACTTCCTTCGCATTGGCAAAATCGACATCGCCGCACAGCTTGCCGTTGTCGTCGCGGTTGATGCCGACGTCGATGACGATGGCACCCGGCTTGATCATGTCGGCCGTCAGCGTATTGCGGCGGCCGGTAGCGACGACGACGACATCCGCCTGCCGCGTGTGATGACCGATATCCGGGGTACCGCTATGGCAGATGGTGACGGTGGCGTTGGCTTGCAAGAGCAGCAGCGCCATCGGCTTGCCGACCGTGTTGCTGCGGCCGATGACGACGGCGTGCTTGCCTTTCAAATTGGTGCCGGTACTTTCGATCAGTTTCATGCAGCCGTATGGCGTGCACGGGCGGAAGCCGGGCAGGCCGGTCAGCAGTTCCCCTGCGCTCAGCACCGAATAGCCGTCCACGTCCTTGCGCGGCGAAATCGCCTCGATCACCTTTTGCGGATCGATGTGCTTGGGCAATGGCATCTGGACCAGGATGCCGTTGATCTTCGGATCGTTGTTCAAGGCGTCGATGCGCGCCAGCAATTCGGCCTCGGTCAGCGTTTCTTCGTATTTTTCGAGCAGCGAGTACAGGCCATTGTCTTCGCAGGCTTTGACCTTATTACGTACATAGACCTGCGAGGCCGGGTCGGCACCGACCAGGATGACGGCCAAACCGGGCTGTTTGCCCTTGGCGGTCAGCGCGGCGGCACGCTTGGCGACGTCGGCGCGCAGTTGTTGGGAGAGCAGGTTGCCATCGATGAGTTGTGCGGTCATGGGATGCGTTCAGTGAAAACGGATAAAGGAAGACGACGAACGAATGGAAAAGCGAAAAGGACTGATTATATAGAAGAGCCTGCAGCGAACCGGAAAGGGCGATCGCGGATAGTCAACGTGTGGAATCGGGCGCAGATTGCAATAAATTTCGCATTATGAAAAGTAATGCCGCAATTTGGAAATGGTAAAAACTGCTGTTAAACTCCGTGCCGTTCACATGACAATGTGCAAATCGGATTCAAATATCGTCCGCCTTTACAAAAGGCGGCTTCAGGAAAATCAGGAGACTTTATTATGTCAGCCCAGCTCGACCAGGTATTGGCGCAAGCCGCCAACGATCCCGATGTAATGGAAACGCAGGAGTGGCTGGATGCCCTCGAAGCGGTGATCGAAACGGAGGGCCCGGATCGTGCCCATTATCTCGTCGAGCGCATGATCGATCTGGCGCGCCGCCGCGGCGCACAGGTTCCGTTCTCGCCGACCACGGCTTACGTCAATACGATCCCGGCTGACATGAGCGAGCCGTGCCCGGGCAACCTGGAATATGAAGAGCGCCTGCGTTCGTGGATGCGCTGGAACGCGATGGCGATGGTGGTCAAGGCCAACCGCGCCGACGGCGATCTGGGCGGCCACATCTCCAGCTTCGCCTCGCTGGCCAACATGCTGGGCATCGGCTTCAACCATTTCTGGCACGCGCCGACCGAAGATCACGGCGGCGACCTGCTCTATATTCAGGGCCACTCGTCGCCGGGCGTCTATGCGCGCGCCTTCCTCGAAGGTCGTCTCTCCGAAGAACAACTGGTCAACTTCCGCCGTGAAGTCGACGGCAACGGCCTGTCCTCATATCCGCATCCGAAGCTGATGCCGGAATTCTGGCAGTTCCCGACCGTCTCGATGGGCCTGGGCCCGTTGATGGCGATCTATCAGGCACGCTTCCTTAAATACCTGCACGCGCGTGACGTTGCCAAGACCGATAACCGCAAGGTCTGGGTCTTCTGCGGCGACGGCGAGATGGACGAAGTCGAATCGATGGGCGCGATCGGCGTGGCCGGCCGCGAAGAGCTGGACAACCTGGTCATGGTCGTCAACTGCAACCTGCAGCGTCTGGACGGCCCGGTGCGCGGTAACGGCAAGATCATCCAGGAACTGGAAGGCGAATTCCGCGGCGCCGGCTGGAACGTCATCAAGATCATCTGGGGTTCGAACTGGGATCCGCTGCTGGCCAAGGACAAGGAAGGCATCCTGCAGCGCGTGATGATGGAAACGCTGGACGGCGAATACCAGAACTACAAGTCGAAGGATGGCGCATATGTGCGCAAGCATTTCTTCGGCAAGCATCCGAAGCTGCTGGAAATGGTCTCGCGCATGTCGGACGACGACATCTGGCACCTGCTGCGCGGCGGTCACGATCCGCACAAGATCTACGCCGGCTTCAAGGCTGCGCAGGAACACAAGGGCCAGCCGACCGTGCTGCTGGTGAAGACCGTCAAGGGCTACGGCATGGGCAAGTCGGGCGAAGCCCGCAATACCGCGCACCAGACCAAGAAACTGGACGACGAAGCCGTGCGCGAAATGCGCGACCGCTTCTCGCTACCGATCGCCGACGACAAGCTGCCAGAAGTGCCGTTCTTCAAACCGGACGAAGACACGCCGGAAATCAAATACCTGCACGAACGCCGCAAGGCATTGGGCGGTTATCTGCCGCAGCGCCGCATGCAGGCCGATGAAAAACTGCCGGTGCCGGCGCTGGATACCTTCAAGGCAATCCTCGATCCGACCGCAGAAGGCCGTGAAATCTCTACCACGCAAGCCTATGTGCGTTTCCTGACCGTGTTGCTGCGCGATGCCAACCTCGGCAAGCGCGTGGTGCCTATCCTGGTCGACGAATCGCGTACTTTCGGCATGGAAGGCCTGTTCCGCCAGATCGGTATTTACAACCACCAAGGTCAGTTGTACGAACCGGTCGACAAGGATCAGGTCAGCTACTACCGCGAAGACAAGGCCGGCCAGATCCTGCAGGAAGGCATCAACGAAGCCGGTGCAATGGCATCATGGATTGCGGCGGCAACGTCGTACTCGACGAACAACCGCGTCATGCTGCCGTTCTACACGTTCTATTCGATGTTCGGCCTGCAGCGCATCGGCGATCTGGCATGGGCGGCGGGCGACATGCGCGCGCGCGGTTTCCTGCTGGGCGGTACCGCCGGCCGTACGACGCTGAACGGTGAAGGCCTGCAGCACGAAGACGGGCACAGCCATCTGCTGGCATCGACGATTCCGAACTGCCTGCCATACGACCCGACCTTCGCGCACGAAGTCGCCGTCATCATGCACGACGGTTTGAAGCGCATGGTCGAGAATCAGGAAGACGTGTTCTATTACATCACCGTGATGAACGAGAACTATCCTCAGCCGGGCCTGAAAGCCGGCCAGGAAGCGGACATCCTGAAAGGCCTGTACCTGCTGCAGGACGGCGGGAAAAAATCCAAGCAACGCGTACAACTGATGGGCTCCGGCACCATCCTGCGCGAAGTGATCGCGGCTGCCGAACTGCTGAAGAACGACTGGGGCGTCACCGCCGACATCTGGTCCGCACCATCGTTCACGCTGCTGGCGCGCGACGGCCAGGACGTCGAACGCTGGAACATGCTGCATCCGACCGCGGAACCGCGCCAGGCGCACATCACCAAGTCGCTGCAAGGCACGAGCGGCCCGATCGTGGTCGCCACCGACTACATGCGTACGTTCGCCGAACAGGTGCGCGCGCACATTCCGAAAGGCCGTACGTACAAGGTGCTCGGCACCGACGGTTTCGGCCGTTCGGACAGCCGTGCGAAACTGCGTGAATTCTTCGAGGTCAACCGCTACTTCGTCACCATTGCAGCCCTGAAGTCGCTGGCTGAAGAAGGTGCGATCTCGGCCGATGTCGTCGCGCAGGCGATCACGAAGTACAGCATCAATCCGGACAAAGCCAATCCGGTCACGCAGTAATTCCAGTTAGAGATTCTTCCTCTGGCTGAACGGGGAATGCAGTGCGCGTTACATGTCTTGCGCCTGCTTCCCCGCAGTCATGATGGCAGTACGCAAACAAGCGGAGAAAAATAATGAGCATGGTGGAAGTCAAGGTCCCGGACATCGGCGACTTCAAGGAAGTCGAAATCATCGAGCTGCTGGTCAAGCCTGGCGATACGGTCAAGGCCGATCAGTCGCTGATCACTGTCGAATCGGACAAGGCCAGCATGGAAATTCCGTCGAGCCACGCCGGCGTCGTCAAGGAATTGAAGGTCAAGCTGGGCGACAAGGTCAGCGAAGGTTCGCTGCTTCTGCTGCTGGACGCGGCGGAAGACAAGGCGGCTGCCCCGGCAGCGGCACCCGCTCCGCAGCAAGCACCGGCGCCCGAGCCGGCCGCACCGAAAGCAGAACCGGTACCGCAAGCTGCGCCAGCACCGACGCCAGCGCCGGCTCCCGTATCTGCACCAGCACCAGCGGCGTCTGCAGCGGCAGCACCAAGTGCAGGCGCAAGCAAGGTGCATGCATCGCCATCTGTGCGCAAGTTTGCCCGCGAACTCGGCGTTGATCTCGGCAAGGTTGCCGGTTCCGGCCCGAAAGGCCGCATCACGCAGCAGGACGTGCAAAGCTATGTGAAGGGCGTATTGGCCGCCGGCCCGGTTGCTGCTGCACCTGCGGCAGCTGCAAAAGTCGAAGGCGGCGGGCTGGGCCTGCTGCCGTGGCCGTCGCTGGATTTCTCGAAATTCGGTCTGACCACCATCGAACCGCTGTCCCGCATCAAGAAGATCAGCGGCCCGAACCTGCATCGCAACTGGGTGATGATCCCGCACGTGACGCAATACGACGAAGCGGACGTCACCGAACTGGAAGCGCTGCGCAAGGAAAGCAACGACAAGCTGGCCAAGTCCGGCGTCAAGCTGACGCTGCTGGCTTTCGTCATCAAGGCTTGTGTCGCTGCGCTGAAGAAGCAGCCGGAATTCAACTCGTCGCTCGATGAAAAGGGCGAGAACCTGATCCTCAAGCAGTACTACCACATCGGTTTCGCAGCCGATACGCCGCACGGTCTGGTCGTGCCGGTGGTCAAGGATGCGGACAAGAAATCCGTGACCGAGATCGCGCGCGAAATGGGCGAGCTGTCTGCGCAGGCGCGCGACGGCAAACTGAAGCCAACCGACATGCAGGGCGCGACGTTCACGATCTCGTCGCTGGGCGGCATCGGCGGCACCTACTTCACGCCGCTGATTAACGCGCCGGAAGTGGCGATTATCGGCTTGTCGAAAACGCAGATGAAACCGGTCTGGGACGGCAAGCAGTTTGTGCCGCGCCTGATTCTGCCGCTGTCGTTGTCGTACGATCATCGCGTGATCGACGGCGCGCAGGGAGCGCGCTTCGTCACCTATCTGAGCGAAATGCTGGGCGATCTGCGCAAGTCGCTGCTGTAAGGAGTCGCGCATGACTACCTGCGTCGTCGTCAAGAAAAACAACGAGATTGCGATCGCCTGCGATTCGCTGGTGACCTTCGGCGATACGCGCCTGTCGTATGCGTACGAAGAGAACAACAAGATGTTCCAGATCGGCGACTCGTACGTCACGCTGGCAGGCACCGCTGCACACTTCCCTGTCATGCGCAAACTGCTGACCGGCATGGGCGAGGATTGCAAGCTTGATACGCGCGATGAAGTTTTCGATACGTTCAGCAAAGTGCACCAGATCCTGAAGGAGCAATATTTCCTGAATACGAAAGAGGAAGAAGACGATCCATACGAATCGTCGCAGATCGCTGCGCTGGTTGCCAATCCGCACGGCATCTACGGTGTTTATTCGTATCGGGAAGTCTTCAGCTTCGATCGTTTCTGGGGTATTGGCAGCGGCCGCAATTTCGCATTGGGCGCGATGTACGCCGTGTACGAAGGCAAGGCCACCGCACGCGAGATCGCCGAGATCGGCGTGCATGCCGGGGCGGAATTCGACAAGAGTTCTGCGGGGCCGTTCCAGATCGTCAGCTTCCCGGTGAAGGCGTGATCGTCGCGCGGGAATAAAGAATCAAACAACATCAGGCCGTCGATTCGTGAGTGGAACGACAGGATAAACAACAAAGCGACAACAAGGCGCAACGGAGCGAAAGCGATGAGCACGATTGAAGTGAAAGTCCCGGACATCGGCGATTTCAAGGATGTGGAAGTGATCGAAGTACTGGTTAACGTCGGCGATACGGTCAAGGTCGATCAGTCGCTGATTACCGTCGAATCCGACAAGGCCAGCCTGGAAATCCCGTCCAGCCATGCCGGTGTCGTCAAGGAACTGAAGATCAAACTCGGCGACAAGATTTCGGAAGGTTCGCTGCTGTTGATTCTGGAAGGTGAAGAAGCTGCAGCGGCCACGGCGCCTTCCGCGCCTGCTCCGGCCGCTGCACCGCAATCCACGCAAGCTGCTGCACAACCGGCCGCACAGTCGGCTGCTCCTGCGGCAGCACCTGCTGCGACGACTTCTGCGGCGCCGGCACAAGCAGGCGGTACGATTGACGTGGTTGTGCCGGATATTGGCGACTTCAAGGAAGTCGAAGTGATCGAACTGCTGGTCAACGTCGGCGACACGGTCAAGGCTGACCAGTCGCTGATCACAGTCGAATCCGACAAGGCCAGCATGGAAATTCCGTCCACCCACGCCGGCGTCGTCAAGGCATTGAAAATCAAGCTTGGCGACAAGATTTCGGAAGGCTCACCGCTGCTGACGCTGGAAGTCGCAGCCAGCGCACCGGCTGCACAACCTGCCACTCCTGCCTCAGCGCCTGCAGCTGCAGTAAGACCTGCTACACCGACTCCTGTGCAGCCGAAGGCGGCTGAAGCTGCACCGGTCGCCGCCAGCTTCAACGGCAAGGCCGATATCGAATGCGACATGATGGTCCTTGGTGCGGGTCCTGGCGGTTATTCGGCCGCGTTCCGCTCGGCCGATCTCGGCATGTCGACCGTGCTGATCGAGCGCTATGCGACGCTCGGCGGCGTCTGCCTCAACGTTGGTTGCATTCCGTCGAAGGCGCTGCTGCACGTGGCAGCCGTCATCGATGAAACGGCTTCGATGGCCGCGCATGGCGTGACTTTCGGCAAGCCGCAGATCGATATCGACAAGTTGCGTGGCTACAAGGAAAAAGTCATCGGCAAGATGACAACCGGCCTGGCCGGCATGGCGAAGATGCGCAAGGTTAATGTGCTGCAAGGCGTCGGTACTTTCGTCGGCACCAATCACATCGAAGTTGCGATGGCTGACGGCAGCAAGAAGACCGTGCAGTTCAAGCAGGCGATCATCGCTGCCGGTTCGTCGGTTGTAAACCTGCCGTTCATCCCGCAGGATCCGCGCATCGTCGATTCGACCGGCGCGCTGGAACTGCGCACCGTGCCGAAGCGCATGCTCGTTATCGGCGGCGGCATCATCGGTCTGGAAATGGCGACCGTCTATTCCACGCTCGGCGCGCGCATCGACGTCGTCGAAATGATGGACGGCCTGATGCAGGGTGCCGACCGTGACATGGTCAAGGTCTGGCAGAAGTTCAATGAAAAGCGTTTCGACAAGATCATGCTGAAGACGAAGACCGTCGCCGTCGAAGCGCTGAAGGAAGGCATCAAGGTCAGCTTCGAAGCAGCCGATGCATCCGTCACCGCGCCGGAACCGCAACTGTACGACATGGTGCTGGTGGCGGTCGGCCGCAGCCCGAACGGCAAGAAGATCGGTGCGGAGAAGGCAGGCGTTGCCGTCACCGATCGTGGTTTCATCGAAGTCGATGCGCAGATGCGCACCAACATCCATCACATCTATGCGATCGGCGATCTGGTCGGTCAGCCGATGCTGGCGCACAAGGCCGTACACGAAGCGCACGTCGCTGCCGAAGCGGCTGCCGGCGAGAAATCCTACTTCGACGCGCGCGTGATTCCGTCGGTTGCCTATACCGATCCGGAAGTTGCGTGGGTCGGCATCACCGAGGACGAGGCCAAGGTCAAGGGCATCAAGCTGGAGAAAGGCTTGTTCCCGTGGGCAGCTTCCGGCCGTGCAGTGGCGAATGGCCGTGACGAAGGTTTCACCAAGCTGCTGTTCGATGCCGAGACGCATTGCATCGTCGGCGGCGGCATCGTCGGCACGCATGCCGGCGACATGATCGGTGAGATTGCATTGGCAATCGAAATGGGTGCGGATGCGGTCGATATCGGCAAAACGATTCACCCGCATCCGACGCTGGGTGAATCGATCGGCATGGCGGCGGAAGTGTTCGAGGGCGTGTGTACGGATTTGCCGCCGGTTCGCAAAAAATGATGTTCAAAGGTATCAATAAAAAACGGCGCATATGCGCCGTTTTTTATTGCACGGTGAATTAATGATGCAAAAGATCACGCACTATGCGTGGAGCATGCCAGAAGGCGGTGAGAAGTTTTGGCCGTGGTTTGACCGTGGTAAATCTGCAAGTCATCTGCTGCGGTCCTCCAGCAATTGCACAATGAAGGGTTGTACCTGATGTAGTGAAAAAGGTATCTTGGACGGACGTCGTTAATCAATTCATGGACAAGTCTAATCTTCGGATCAAGCAGGACGTTTGATCGTCAGGCATGACTCACGCCAGCATTGGAAGATAAAACGTATGAAGCAATTGCCGAACAATGTCACTCCGTACAAAAGAACGCCGGAATTCACGCAGGAAAATGTGCCTGCCGGCCTTCTTCATGCGCATCAGACCAAGGAGTCAGTGTGGGCAAAAATAGTGGTTCTTGAAGGTCAGCTGCAGTACACAATCAATGAGCCGGAGCCGGAAATCATTATTCTTGATCCATCTGTCCATGGCGTAGTCGAACCGACCGTCTTGCATGAAATAAAGCCGCTTGGCAAGGTACGGTTCTACGTGGAATTTCATCAATAGTTATCTTCCGACCAGACATTGGAGTGATTCCTGCGTTGCGCGGATTTTGCGGCGCAAAAATTGCTCCGTTTCGGAACTACTGAACCTGACGTTAGGATGCTGATGAAACAGTTGCTGTTATTGATGGGCATGGTTGGTGTTTCCGTTAGTGTTAGTGCTGCTGACTTCTGTGAACGCATGCCGGTGGATCCGGAGTTTCCCGCTGGTCTGAACGGCAGCTACGAGATTCTCGGCAAGGATCCAGTCACGGAGGTGAGTTATACGGGGACTCTCGTTCTCAGTTACAGCAAGGATAGCTACAAACTCAGCCGTACTATTCAAGGCCGGATTGTTAATGGAAACGCCTGGATTGAGCGTTGCGGCGTTGACAAGATCGAGAC
>DATDLO010000010.1:0-4630 GCA_036519215.1 Oxalicibacterium sp. | reverse complement strand
AGAAGGAAGGCGCGGATCGCATCGAAAATCTGGAGCAGCTGGTCAGCGCCGCGACCTTGTTCGTCTCCGAAGAAGGATTCGGTATCGATGCGCCGGCCTTGCTCGGCCCGCAAAGCCAGGCCAGCGCCGGACCGGCAATCGTCACGGAAGAAGGCATCGAAGTGATCGATGCCGATGCACCGCTGGTGGCGGTAATGTCGCCGCTGTCGGCCTTCCTGTCGCATGCATCGCTGGAAGCCGGCGACAACCAGGCGCAGGCCGGCCAGGATGCCTTGCAGCTGATGACCGTGCATTCGGCGAAAGGGCTGGAATTCGACGCGGTATTCATCACCGGCCTCGAAGAGGGTTTGTTCCCGCACGAGAATTCGCAGAAGGAAGAGGGTGGTGTCGAGGAAGAGCGGCGACTGATGTACGTCGCGATCACACGCGCACGCCGGCGCCTGTACATCAGCTTTTCGCAGACGCGCATGCTGCACGGCCAGACGCGTTACAACATGAAATCGCGCTTCTTCGACGAGATGCCGGAAGAGTCATTGAAATGGCTGTCGCCGAAGGTGCAGCAACATCACTGGTTCGCCAATCCGAAATCGGCATGGGCCGATGCGCCGGCGATCGACAATCGCATTGCGCAGAACATCGGTAGAAAAGATGTCGGCTGGCGTATCGGCGAAGCGGTCGCGCATGCGAAATTCGGCGAGGGGGTGATCGTCAATATCGAAGGCAGCGGCGGCAGTGCGCGCGCCCATATCAACTTCGGCAGGCACGGCATGAAGCTGCTCGATCTCAGCGTGGCGAAACTGGACAGGGTTGCCGGCTGAACATCGGCTGAACGCAGGTAGCGTAGGCTTTGCTGCTTATTCGCCCGGCAGCGGTTCCGGCGGTTCGCCGAACAGTTGCGTGTAGGTCGGATAGAACGAGCAGTACATGATGACCGTGATCACCATCGAGATCGGCAGCAGGATGAACACGGCTGCGCCCGGCATGCCAAGCAGCGCGCCGACGACGGAACTGACGAAGGCCGGGAGGATCATGCCGATTGCCACCCACGCCAGTCCGAACACGGAAAATGCCATGCCGGCACGCTTGACGGCGAAGAAGCTGTAGAAGATCGCCTTGCCCACGCCCATTCCCTGCCAGCTGATCAGCGGCGCCGCATACCAGAAGGCCATCGCGGCGGGAATGTAGATCAGCGCGGCAAATATCATTGCGGACGTCATGTTGGAGTCGCGCACCAGATCGGCATCGACGGTCAATTGACCGGTGATCGCCTGCCAGAAGACGCCGCCATCGATCAGGCTGGATGCAAACGCGGCAATCGCCGCCGCAAACAGATACAGGCCGCCGAGCTTGAACAGCGTACCGACCGCCGGCGAACGGAAGCCGGCCAGCAACAGGTTGGGATAGACGCGCTTGCCGCGCTTCACATACACGCAGGCGTGCATGAACGTCATCGAAAACAGCGGTACCAGCACCAGCGGCAGCAGCTGTCCGACGATGGGCACGATACCGACGGCCAGCATCAGGAACAGATAACCGAAGAACAGCGTCGACAGTTCGGCCGGGCGCTTGCTGAAAATCTGGAAGCCTTCCTTGACCCACAGCCAGCCGGCTTTTGCAGGGAGTTTGTCCATCATCCGTTCCGGTCGAAAAGAGGCGGCGGCACATCGGCGATGCGCAACCGCAGGATACGTTCGAAATGCGCGGGGTCGTGCGGCGTCAGCATTTCGGCCTCGCGCGGCAGGTGGAAATCATACAGCCGCGACAACCAGAAGCGCAGCGCACCGGCGCGCAGCATGGTCTGCCATGCCTGTTGTTCGGCAGCGGTGAACGGGCGCTCGCGGTGATAGGCGTCCAGCATCGCGCGCGCGCGGGCGATGTCGAGCTGGCCGGTATGCAGGTCGATGCACCAGTCGTTGACAGTGACGGCGACGTCGAACAGCCAGGTATCGCAGCCGGCGAAATAGAAATCGAAGAAGCCGGTCAGTGTGTCGCCGTCGAACATCACGTTGTTGCGGAACAGGTCGGCGTGGATCGGACCTGCCTGCAATTCACGATACGTGTCCGATGCGGCGAATGCATTCTGGAATGCCAGTTCGGTCGTCAGCAATTGCCTGTTCGCTTCGGACAGATACGGCATGACGATAGGCGCGTTTTCGTTCCACCACGCAATGCCGCGCAAGTTCGGCTGCTGCATCGAAAAATCGCGCGCGGCCAGATGCATGCGCGCCAGCATCGCACCGACGGCAGCGCAGTGCACCGGCTGCGGCGACAACTGGCAATCGCCGTGCAGCTTGGTGACGATGGAGGCCGGCTTGCCGTGCAGCGTGTTGATGATGGCGCCATCGCGGTTTGAAATCGGCGCCGGCACCAGGATGCCGCGGTCCGCCAGATGGCGCATCAGGTTCAGGTAGAACGGCAGTTGCTCGAAAGTGAGCTTTTCGAACACGGTCAGCACGTATTCGCCGCTGTCGGTCGTGATGAAGAAATTGGTGTTTTCGATGCCGGACGAAATGCCGCGAATCGCGCGTGCGCGGCCGAGATCGAACTGCGTGATCCACTGCGAGAGTTCGTCGAGGCTGACCGAGGTGAATACTGCCATGAATGAATCCGGGAATCTGTCTGGTCTGTAAGCAAAAAATAACGCACTTGCGTGCGTTATTCGATCGTGTTCGTGAATGACTGAATTACTTGGCGGGCGGCGCTGGTGCAGGCGCCAGTGCGTCTACCGGTTCGGCTGCCGGCGGATGTTCGTACGGCGGGCCGAAGCGGCCGATCTCGAACTGCACCGGGCGCGACGTGCCGCTTTGCACATCGCCGCGCATGGCGCCAGGCGTATCGTTCGGATAGGCGTAATACGTCGTGCGGCCGGTCTGTACCTTGACTTCGGTTACGCGGCCTTGCGATTTCTTCTCGGTGATCTTTTTCTCGGTATTCGGCGGCGTGATCGTCACGGCCGGCGCTTCGCCTTCTTCCAGCGTCATGGTTTGCGGAGGAGGTGGCGTGCTGGCACGCGGATCTGCCTGATCCGATTGCGCGTGAACGGCTACGGGCGCCGCGAAAATTGCGGCAGTGAGCGTAACGAGGGACAGGAATCCGGTTGTGCGCATGATGTCGAGTAAGCCGTGTAATGGATGAAACGGATGAAATGAGAAATCTATGGCTCATTGTAGCAAACCGCATGGATGCTGCAGGAATTCCTGCGGACCTGGTTTCGACCGTATGGCTTGCCGCCATGCATGCCCATGGCGGTGCTGCAAACTCTGCCATAATCGTCTGCATTTTCCATTGTGCACCGGTATGCAGCCGTGTCGCGCAGCTCCCTTCTCTTCGTATCTCATGGACAAGACCCTGTTACTCGTCGATGGCTCCAGCTATCTGTACCGCGCCTTTCACGCACTGCCGGATCTGCGCAATGCCGAGGGTGCGCCGACCGGCGCCATCTACGGCATGATCAACATGCTGCGCCGCCTGCGCAAGGATTACCCCGCCGCTTATATCGCCTGCGTATTCGACGCCAAGGGCAAGACCTTTCGCGACAACATGTATCCGGCCTACAAGGCGCAGCGCGCGTCGATGCCGGAAGATTTGACGAAACAGATCGAGCCCATCCATGAAGCGGTGCGCGCGATGGGCTGGCCGATCCTGATGGTGGACGGCATCGAAGCCGACGACGTGATCGGCACGCTGGCTGTAGCGGCGGCCGCCGCGGGCATGCAGACCATCGTCTCGACCGGCGATAAGGATCTGGCGCAACTGGTCAACGATCAGGTGCTGCTGGTCAACACGATGAGCAACGAGAAGCTCGACAAGGATGGCGTGATCGCCAAGTTCGGCGTACCGCCGGAACGCATCGTCGATTATCTGACGCTGGTCGGCGATACGGTCGACAACGTGCCGGGCGTCGACAAGGTCGGTCCGAAGACGGCCGTCAAGTGGCTGGCGCAATATGAAACGCTGGACGGCGTCATCGAGCATGCGGCCGACATCAAGGGCGCCGTCGGTGAAAACCTGCGCCGCGCGCTCGACTGGCTGCCGCAGGCACGCGTGCTGGTGACGGTGAAGACCGATTGCGATCTGTCGGCACACATGAAATCCATCGTCGAATCGCTGGTGCAGCAGCCAGAAGATCGCGATGCGATGATCGCTTTCTTCAAGCGCAACGGTTTCAAGACCTGGCTGCGCGAACTGACCGAGGAAGCGGCGAAGGATGCGTCGGCATCCGGCGCGAGCGATGCGCCGCAGGGTTCGCTGTTCGGCGACGCCGGCGGCGAAGAGACGACGCCGGCGAAGGAACTGCAGTACGAAACCGTATTGACCGATGCCGATCTCGATCGCTGGATCGCGAAGATTGCTGCGGCCGAACTGACGGCAGTCGATACCGAAACGACGTCGCTGGATGCGATGCAGGCCGAGCTGGTCGGCATCTCGCTGTGCTGCGAACCGGGCGTGGCCTGCTACATCCCGGTCGCGCACCGTTATCAGGATGCGCCGGCGCAGCTGGAGCGTAATGCCGTACTGAATAAACTGCGCGGCTGGCTGGAAGACGACGGCAAGCCCAAAGTCGGCCAGCATCTGAAATACGACAGCCACATCTTCGCCAACTACGGCATTACGCTGCGCGGCATCCGGC
>DATDLO010000009.1:0-7746 GCA_036519215.1 Oxalicibacterium sp. | reverse complement strand
AGACCAAGCGTGAGAAGCTGCAGGCTGTGATCGCCGATATCCGCGATTGCTACGAACGCGGGCAGCCGGTTCTGGTCGGCACCACGTCCATCGAAAATTCCGAGGAGCTATCCACCCTGCTCGACAAGCAGATCCAGTTGCTGGAATCGAATCCCGATCTGAGCGATGCCGACAAAGCTGCGCAGTCGGAGAAACTGCGCACCGAATGGCAATCGCTGCACGATCAGGTGGTCGCGGCTGGCGGCTTGCACATCATCGGTACCGAACGCCATGAATCCCGTCGCGTCGACAACCAGTTGCGCGGTCGTTCCGGCCGCCAGGGCGATCCGGGCTCGTCGCGCTTCTATCTGTCGCTGGACGATCCGTTGCTGCGTATCTTCGCCGGCGATCGCGTACGCGGGATCATGGACCGCCTGAAGATGCCGGAAGGCGAGCCGATCGAGGCCGGTATCGTGTCGCGCTCGATCGAATCGGCGCAGCGCAAGGTCGAGGCGCGCAACTTCGACATCCGCAAGCAATTGCTGGAATACGACGACGTTGCCAACGACCAGCGCAAGGTCATCTACCAGCAGCGTAACGAACTGCTGGAAACGGAAGATGTCGCCAGCCTGATCGCGGCGCTGCGCCAAGGCGTATTCACCGAACAGTTCCGCCTGTATGTGCCGGAGCAGTCGCTGGAAGAGCAGTGGGAGCTGGCGGCACTCGACGATGTGCTGCGCAACGAATGGCAGCTCGATCTGTCGATGCAGGCCTTGCTGGAAAAAGAGCCGGAGATCACCGACGACGAAATGCTCGAACGCCTGTTGCAGGCGGCCGATGCGGCATACGATGCGAAGGTCGCCGTCGTCGGCCGCGAGCCGTTCGCCGGTTTCGAGCGCAGCGTGATGCTGCAGGCAGTCGATTCGCACTGGCGCGAACATCTGGCGGCGCTCGATCATCTGCGTCAGGGTATCCATCTGCGTGGTTATGCGCAAAAGAACCCGAAACAGGAATACAAGCGCGAAGCGTTCGAACTGTTCGGCCAGATGCTGAACCTGATCAAGGACGAGGTCGTGAAGACCGTGATGACGGTGCGTATCCAGTCGCGCGCCGAGATCGATGCTGCGGAAGCGCAACTGGCGCAATCACATGTGGAGAATGTGCATTACCAGCATGCCGATTTCGATGCCGATGCCGCGCCGGAAGAATTGCTGGCGCCGACTGCAGCAAGCGACGATGCGAACCAGGCGGGACGGCCGCATGTGAATGCGGTGCCGAAAGTCGGCCGCAACGATCCGTGCCCGTGCGGCAGCGGCAAGAAGTACAAGCAGTGCCACGGCAAGCTGGCCTGATCGCAGCAGCAAATAAAGTAAGGAAAGGGCGGGTCATTCCCGCCCTTTTGCTTTTTGCCGGATCTTGCTGATCGCCGGTCGAGTTGGGCCGAAGCGTTTAAAATAATGATCCTTTACAACCTCTTCTTTCCAGAAACGCGCCATGGCCGTCAATCTTCCTCTTCCGATTCCTGAAAAACTGACGGCAGTGGCCGGCATCGAACTGGGACATGCCGAAGCCGGCATCCGCAAGGCCGACCGCAAGGACTTGCTGGTGATGAAGCTGGCGCCGACGGCAACCGTATCCGGCGTGTTTACGAAGAACCGCTTCTGTGCGGCACCCGTGCAATTGTGCAAAGAGCATCTGGCCAAGCGCAGCGACCGTGCGCCGATCCGTGCGCTGGTCGTCAATACCGGCAATGCTAATGCCGGTACCGGTGAAAGCGGCCTGGCGAACGCGCAGCAGACCTGCGAAGCGCTGGCCAAGCTGCTCGACTGCGCGCCGGAACAGATTCTGCCGTTTTCGACCGGTGTCATTCTGGAACCGCTGCCGATCGATCGCCTGGTAGCCGGCCTGCCGCAGGCCATCGGCAACCTGAAGAGCGACAACTGGCACAATGCCGCGTTGTCCATCATGACGACGGATACGCAGCCGAAGGCGGCTTCGCGCCAGGTCACCATCAATGGCAAGACTGTCACTTTGACCGGCATCAGCAAGGGTGCCGGCATGATCAAGCCGAACATGGCGACGATGCTGGGCTTTCTGGCAATGGATGCCAAGGTTGCTCAGCCGGTACTGGACAAGCTGGTAGGCGATGTTGCCGACCGTTCATTCAATTGCATCACCATCGACGGCGATACCTCGACCAACGATTCCTTCATCGTGATGGCGACCGGCACTGCTGACGTCGACATCACGGCGGATAGCACACCCGAATACGCGGCGCTGTATGAAGCCGTACTCGGCCTGTCGCAGGAACTGGCGCAGATGATCGTGCGCGACGGCGAGGGCGCGACAAAATTCATGACCGTTACCGTGGAAGAAGGCCGCGACGCGGACGAATGCCGCAAGATCGCCTATTCGATCGCGCATTCGCCGCTCGTGAAGACGGCCTTCTACGCATCCGATCCCAACCTCGGCCGCATTCTGGCCGCCATCGGCTACGCCGGCGTCGATGATCTCGACGTCACGCAATTGAACCTCTATCTGGACGATGTCTGGGTCGCAAAGAACGGCGGCCGCCATCCGGATTACCAGGAAGCCGATGGCCAGCGCGTGATGAAACAGAGCGAGATCACCATCCGGGTCAAGCTCGGTCGCGGCAGCGCGGCGTCCACCATCTGGACCTGCGATCTGTCGCACGACTATGTCTCGATCAACGCGGATTACCGGTCGTGACCTAGTAGCGGGCCATGCCCGGCTGTGTTCACCTCACCAAATCTGATCTCATGACACAACTCGAACAATTCCTGACGCGTGCCGAAGCCTTGCTCGGCCGCCTCGAAGCCTTTCTTCCTCCTGCGCTGAACGAGCCTGACTGGAATGCCTCGGTCGCTTTCCGCTGGCGTAAATCGAATGGCCGTGGCTGGCTGCAGCCGGTCGCGCATCTGTCGCCGATTGCGCTGGACGATTTGCATAACATCGGCCCGCAGAAAGACCAGATCGAACAGAATACGCGTCAGTTTGTCGATGGCAAACCGGCCAACAACGTGCTGCTGACCGGTGCACGCGGCACCGGAAAATCGTCGCTGATCAAGGCCTGCCTGAACCAGTTCGCCGATCGCGGCTTGCGGCTGATCGAGGTCGACAAGAGTGATCTCGGCGATCTGGCCGATATCGTCGACATGGTGTCGAAGCGGCCCGAGCGCTTCGTCGTCTTCTGCGACGACCTGTCGTTCGAGGAAGGCGAGGGCGGCTACAAGGCGCTGAAGGTGGCGCTGGACGGTAGCGTGTCCGCGCAGTCGGACAATGTGCTGATCTATGCGACGTCGAACCGTCGCCATTTGCTGCCGGAACGCATGTCCGACAACGCCGGCTACCATCACAGCGACGATGGCGATCTGCATCCGGGCGAGACGGTGGAAGAGAAGATTTCGCTGTCCGAACGCTTCGGCCTGTGGGTGACCTTTTATCCGTTCAAGCAGGACGACTATCTCGATATCGTCGCGCACTGGCTGGCCTATTTCGGTTGCAACGAGCAGCAAGTCGAAGAGGCGCGTCAGGAAGCATTGCGCTGGGCGCTGCAGCGCGGTTCGCGTTCCGGCCGCGTGGCCTGGCAGTTCGCCAAGGATCATGCCGGCAAGATGAATAAGTAAAAACAGCAATCAGGCATGAGGCGGTATGCCGCTTCATGTTTTTCCTTCCTTTTATTCCTTTCCGCGCTGCACATCATGTCCGATTCATTGCCTCCGCCGAAACCGATCGATGTCGCTGTCGGCATCCTGATGAAGCCGAATGGCGACGTGCTTCTCGGCCAGCGGCCGGCGGGCAAACCGTACGCAGGTTACTGGGAGTTCCCGGGCGGCAAGGTGGAAGCAGGTGAAGCTATCCTCGATGCGTTGAAGCGCGAATTCGTCGAGGAGTTGGGCGTGCAGGTGTTGTCGGCGGAGCCGTGGTGCGGCGTCGAACACGTCTATCCGCATGCACATGTGCGGCTGCATTTCTACATCAGCCGCGATTGGCAGGGGGAGCCGCAGAGTCTGGAGAATCAGGCTTTTGCCTGGCAGGGCAGCGTCGGTGTGGAGCCCTTGCTGCCGGCAACGATACCGCTGATCGAGTGGCTGGATCGCTTGCGCTATTCAGCCTGACTTGAATGGCCGGCGGAATTGCCGGCAACGTTGTGTTTCAGGACTTTCTGTCCGGTGTCGCCGGCGCTTCGTCGTCGAAATCGTCGAGCGGGTTGGCGACCGGGATCACGTATTTTTCTTCCGCCCATGCACCCAGATCGATCTGGCGGCAGCGTTCGGAACAGAACGGCCGGTATTTGTTGGCTTCAATCCATTCGACCTTGGTACCGCAGGTAGGGCAATTGACGACGGTGGGCATGATGCGTCAGAAGCTGCAGAGGCTGAGCTCGAAGGGAATGTCGCCTTCCATCGCTTTCGGTTTCATGTCGCCATCCTGCGACGTGAAGCGCACCCACAGCATGTACTTGTTGGCAGAAATCTCCGGAATGGCGCCCAGTGTTTCATCGATGGTCAGGCGCAGCATCTGGTAGGTCTTCCCCTGCAGCATCTGCTGGTAGCTGCCTGATTGCGCAATCATCTTGACCGGACGCCCCGATTCGCGCAGCAGGCGCAATACCATGGTGATCGCGTCGAACAGCGGTACCAGCGGCGTGAACCATTTCTGGATGTCGGCAATGCGCTGCTCTGTGGAATCGTGCTGCCATGCGTGGTAGGACGGCAGATCGAACTCGCAGGCGCCGCCCGGAATGATGGTGCGGCCGCGTATGCTCATCAACCATTCGTTCTCGCGGATATGCTGGCCGGTCTTGCCTTGCGAGGCGACCAGCGCGGTGCTGATGCGGTCGATATCGACCAGGATCGCATCCAGCATGTCGGTCTCGACATTGGGATTGGAGCGGAAGCCTAGCAGAGTCTGCTTCTGGCGCTCCAGTTCCTGCAACAGATCGGATTTGAGATCGGCGCGACCGGCGACTTCCAGCATTTCGAAAATGGTGGACAGGGCGACATGATGGTGCTGCGGGTGGTCGTGACCGATGAAGAAGGCGAATTTCTCGTACAGGTCTTCCAACCGCAGCAGCGTGCGAATACGCTCATTGAAAGGGTATTCGTAAACAATCAAGGTGGCATCCCTATAAAGTTAGACCGGCCGGTACGAGGCAATGTGTGTGATTCTGAACGAAGCGGCGCCAAATTACAAATAGGCATATAGCATGCCTTGCGGTCCGCGCTTCATCCGATAGACCGGCGAGCCCGTTCAGCGTTCATCGGCCTGCGCCAAGGCAACATAGGCGGCATGCAGGCGTTCGACCTGTACCGTCAACGCGGCAGGATCGCCGTCGTTGACAATCACGTCGTCCGCCTGCGCCAGCCGGGTCGCCCGCGGGGCCTGGGTGGCCATGATGGCGCGCACCTGCGCTTCGCTGAGCGCATTGCGCTGCATGACGCGGCGTAGCTGGACTTCCTCATCGCAATCCACCACCAGCACGCGCGAAACACGCTGCTTCCATGTGCCCGATTCGACCAGCAGCGGTACGACGAAAAGGGGGTAGGCACCTTGCGTTTCGGCGGCAGCGCGTTCGGTTTCACTGCGGATCAGCGGATGCAGGATGGCTTCCAGCTTCTTCTTCGATGCCGGATCGGAAAAGACCGCTTCACGCATGCGTGCACGGTCCATCGCGCCGTTTGCCGTAATGAAGTCGGAGCCAAATGCTTGTTTGATCGGTTCGATGGCGGCCCCGCCGGCCGCCGTCAACTGATGCGCGATCTGGTCGGTGTCGATCACGGCGGCGCCGAGTCCGGCGAACAGTTCGGCGACGGTCGTCTTGCCGCTGCCGATGCCGCCCGTCAGACCGACCGAGAATCGCGTTGTGTTCGCCATGGATTCAAAGAGATTCAGTAAAAGCCGAGATAAGTTTGTGTAAGCTGTTTACCGTACAGTAAAGCGAGCAGGCCTGCTGCGGCCAGATAGGGGCCGAACGGAATCGGGATGTCGCGTCCGCGCCGTGCCAGCACGATCAGCGCGATGCCGACCACGGCGCCGACAGCCGACGACAGCAGGATGATGATGGGCAGCATCTTCCAGCCCAGCCATGCGCCGAGCGCGGCCAGCAGCTTGAAGTCGCCGTAGCCCATGCCTTCCTTTCCTGTCGTCAGCTTGAACAGCCAGTAGACGGCCCATAGCACGATATAGCCGGCGGCCGCACCGATGACGGCTTCGGACAGCGGGACGAAGGTGGCGTTCAGGTTGATCAGCAGGCCCAGCCACAGCAGCGGTAGCGTCAGATCGTCCGGCAGCAGTTGCGTATCGGCATCGATGAAGGTCATCGCGATCAGGAGCCAGACGAAGACCAGCGTGCCCAGGCCCGCGAGTCCGCTGCCGAAACGCCAGACCAGCAGCGCGGAAAGCAGGCCGGTCAGCAGTTCGATGATCGGGTAGCGCGGCGAAATAGGCGTCTTGCAGGCGGAGCATTTGCCGCCTAACACGGCATAACTGACGACGGGGACGTTTTCGAGCGCGGTGATCTGGTGGCCGCATTGCGGGCAGGCCGAGCGCGGCACCATCAAGTTGTAGCGATCTTCGTGCGGCAAGGGTTTGCCGCTTTCGCTGGCGACGTAGTTGTCCGATTCCCGCTGCATCATTTTCGGCAGACGATGGATGACGACGTTGAGAAAGCTGCCGATCAGCAGGCCGAGAATGCCGGCGGCGACGGTGGGCAGGACGCTGGCGGGAGCCGCAAACAGGAGTTGGTCGAACATGTAAATCGATCAGGTTGAACACGGCATGCAGTGCATGCCGCGCGAAGGAAACGATAGGCGGGTGAAACGGCGGCCGAATGCCAACTGCTATTCGGCCACCAACGGTTTACACGACCGAACCGAGCTTGAAGATCGGCAGGTACATCGCGACCACCAGGCCGCCGATCAGCACGCCGAGAATCACCATGATCAGTGGCTCCATCAGGCTGGACAGCGAAGCGACCGCATCGTCGACTTCAGCCTCGTAGAAATCGGCGACCTTGCCCAGCATGCTGTCGAGCGAGCCGGATTCTTCACCGATGGCAACCATCTGCGTAACCATGTTCGGGAAGACATCGGCATTCTGCATTGCGACCGTCAGGCTGGTACCGGTGGAAACTTCGGTCTGGATGGCGCGGGTGGCATCCATGTAGACGGCATTGCCGGAGGCGCCGCCGACGGAGTCCAGCGATTCGACCAGCGGCACGCCGGCTGCGAACATTGTCGACAGCGTACGCGTCCAGCGTGCGATCGTGGCCTTGCGGATGACGGAGCCGAAGATCGGTACTTTCAGCAACAGGCGATCCATCGTGCGTTGCATCTTGACCGAGCGCCGCCACGACTGGAAGAACAGGTAGAGGGCAGCAAACAGGCCGCCGAAGATGATGTACCAGTTGGCGACGAAGAAATCCGAAATGGCGATCACCAGCAATGTCGGTGCCGGCAGGTCGGCGCCGAAACTCTTGAAGACGTCCTTGAAGGCGGGCACCACCCAGATCATGATGACTGCGGTGACGATGAAGGCCACGGCCAGAATCGAGACCGGATAGAACATCGCCGACTTGATCTTGCTCTTGATCGCCAGCGTCTTTTCCTTGTAGACGGCGAGGCGCGTCAGCAGGTCTTCCAGAATACCGGCCTGTTCGCCGGCGGCGACCAGGTTGCAGAACAGCGGATCGAAGTACAGCGGGAACTTGCGGAAGGCCTGGTTCAGGCTGGTGCCGGTTTCGAC
>DATDLO010000008.1:0-2530 GCA_036519215.1 Oxalicibacterium sp. | reverse complement strand
ACCTTGGCATAGGCGATTTGCGATTTTCCGCGCCCAAGAATGCCGAAGAGTTGACGATCGCCGACTTCCTTGCGGCCAAACTCGGTAACGTCGCCGGTAATGATGAAGTTGGCGCCTTTGAGATTCTGCGCCTGCTTGTTGATCTTGGCTTCCTGGGCCAGCTCGCCCATATTGTCGCGATCCATGACGGTGAAGCGATTGCTTTGCTGCAGATGCGTGATGAGGATGGTCTTCGCCTGGCTACCGAGACGATCAACGTTGTCGGAGAAAATGCCGCGCAGGTAACTGGAGCGGTTATCGAATTTCCCGACTGCGATCGGGCTGCGCACGCCCTGGTAAGGCATGGCGGCAGACGGCACCTGCGTGACCGGCAACGATCGGGAATGTTCTTCGGTGGCGCATCCTGTCACCAGCATTACGGCGACGAATCCCATCGGGATGATTGATTTCATGGACATGCGTTGATTCTCCTGTGAGTGGTGATGTCTCTATCCAGCAAACCCATTGACTGAGGTCATGGCGATCCATCACTTTTGAAGGAGGCAAAATCCACGACACTCCTCTTCGCCATCATGCGCCCGGTAGAAGAACGCATATTGGAGAGGAGCTGTTTCTGACTGAAAGAGCATGTAATTCGGCCCAGCATGCTACCCGTTTATTTCTTTATGGCAATCTCATATTTATGGGAAAGTTCAGCAAAGCTCGCCGTCTGCTCCGTTCGAGAACAATTGGCTTGCGTCTTCCCCAGTAGGGAATCATGGGCGTAGATGTGAAAAAGCCGCATGCATTTTCATGCATGCGGCTTTCCTGCTGGGACCAAGAGGCGCACTTTTTCTACATTCGCTCGAAAATCCCCGCGGCTCCCATACCCGTGCCGACACACATCGTCACCATGCCGTACTTCATATTGCGACGACGCAGCCCATGCACCACCGTCGCCGAACGGATTGCACCGGTCGCACCAAGCGGATGGCCCAGTGCGATCGCGCCGCCCATGGGATTGACTTTTGCCGGGTCGAGGCCCAGATCGCCGATCACCGCCAGCGATTGCGCAGCGAACGCTTCGTTCAGTTCGATCCAGTCCATCTGATCCTGCTTCAGGCCAGCCGCACGCAATGCAGCAGGAATCGCTTCCTTCGGGCCGATGCCCATGATTTCCGGCGGCACGCCGCGCACGGCGAAGGATACGAAACGTGCCAGCGGCGTCAGGTTGAACTGCTTCAGGATTTTTTCGCTGACGACGATCAGCGCGCCAGCGCCGTCGGACGTCTGCGAACTGTTGCCGGCCGTGACAGAACCTTTCGGCGAGAACACCGGCCGCAGCCTTGCCAGCGCTTCCATGCTGGTATCGGCACGCGCACCTTCGTCGAGATTGACGGTGTGCGTCTTGATGTCGATCTCGCCGCTCTGCAGGTTCGGCAAACGCTCGATCACTTCCACCGGCGTGATCTCGTCGCCGAATTCGCCGTTCTGCTGCGCGGCAATTGCGCGGCGGTGCGATTCCAGCGAAAAGGCATCCTGCGCCTCGCGCGAGACTTTCCATTGTTCGGCGACCTTTTCCGCAGTCAGGCCCATGCCGTAGGCCATGCCGATGTTTTCATCCTTGAAGATGCCCATGTTCATCGACGGGTGATTGCCCAGCATCGGCACCATCGACATCGATTCGGCACCGGCAGCGATGATCGCATCTGCTTCGCCGACGCGGATGCGGTCGGCTGCCATCGCCAGTGCCGTTAGGCCGGATGCGCAATAACGATTGACGGTGACACCGCCCACCGTCTTCGGCAAGCCAGCCAGCAGCACGCTCATGCGTGCCATGTTCAAGCCCTGCTCTGCTTCCGGGAAGGCGCAGCCGACGATGGTGTCTTCGATCACGTTCGGGTCGAGCGACGGCACTTGCGACAGCGCCGACTGCATCACGTGCACCAGCAGATCGTCGGGGCGCATGTGGCGAAACATGCCGCGCGGCGCCTTACCGATCGGCGTGCGGGTGGCGGCAACGATGTAGGCTTCCTGCAATTGTGTGCTCATGTCTGTTTCCTTTTTCACTATCCGCTCAGTTGCGCACCGGCTTGCCGGTCTGCATCATGCCCATGATGCGTTCCTGCGTCTTCGGATGCGCCAGCAATTCCATGAAGGCGCGGCGTTCGCGATCCAGCAGCCATTGTTCATCGACTAGGCTGCCCTTCTCGATTTCGCCGCCGGTGACGACGTCGGCGATCATCATGCCGAGTTTGTAGTCATGCGCCGAGATGAAACCGCCGTCGCGCATATTGATCAGTTGCGCACCGATCGTCGCCAGGCCGTAGCGGCCGGTCACCGGAATCATCGTCTTCAGCGGTGGACGATAGCCGGCATCGTGCATTGCGCGCGCCTGCGTCTTCGCCACGTGCAGCAGTTCGTACGGATTGAAGACGATCACGTCGTCGGCTTTCAGATAGCCCATCGTCTGTGCTTCCAGTGCAGAACGCGAGACAACCGCCGTTGCCGCCTGCATGTAATCGTTCTTCAGGAACTGCAGGATGTCGTT
>DATDLO010000007.1:0-2125 GCA_036519215.1 Oxalicibacterium sp. | reverse complement strand
GGATTTTTCCAATGCCAGCCTTCCGCTGTCGATTTCTCCCAGGTTGGCCTGCGCGATATCGCGGATCAGTTCGCGGTCGCCGCTGCTGACGCGCGCTTCCGCCGTCGCCGCGACAGGATCGGTATTGGTTTGCTGCGCATGAATCGGCGCAGCGCAGGTCAGCATGGCGACGCATGCTGCACCTGCCAGTCGTATCGGCCATCTTGTCGCACTCTGTTTCTTCACCATCGTTACTCTCCATCAGACAATTGCAGGAAGGAAAATCTTGCCTGCGCTTTCCGCCTGTGGGAGTTCTTCATCCGGGAATAGTTCTGCCGCCGTTTTGTCACTAGCCAATGGCAGGCATTTGCCCTGCAGAAGAAAAAGAGAAAAAAAACGGCTGCAAAAACCGCCGGACAGCTTCAACTGGTCACCGCATCCGTCAGCAGATACTGCCGGTGCATCAATGCCAGGACATCGGCGGCAGGCAGCGGCGGCGCGATCAGGTAGCCCTGCACTTCGTCGCAACCGAGTTCGCGCAGGATGTGCAGTTGCGCTTCGGTTTCCACACCTTCCGCGATGACGCCCATGTCGAGCGCCTTGGCCATCAGCACGATGGTCTTGAACAGGATTTCGCCTTCGCGACCGGTACCGAGCCGCGAGGTGAACGCGCGATCGACCTTGATAATCTGCATGTCGATTTCCTGCAGACGCGACAGCGACGAATAACCGGTACCGAAATCGTCCAGGTGCATCTTGATGCCGAGGTTGCTGATGGCAGCGAGCTGGCCGATCACATCCGTCGATTCGCTCATCATCGCCGATTCCGTCAGTTCGACTTCGATCGATTCCGGCGCAACGCCATGACTCTTCAGCAGGCCGGCAATCAGCGTATCGACGCCGCCGACATTGAGCTGTGTCGGCGAAATGTTGACCGAAACCGGCACCAGCGGTTCGCCTTCGCGCTGCCATTGCGCGATCTGCGCGCACACCTGATCGATCACCAGTTCGCCGAGCTGCACGATGCAGCCGTTCTTTTCCGCCAGTGGAATGAATTCGGAAGGATGGATCAGGCCGCGCTGCGGATTGCGCCAGCGCACCAGCGCTTCCAGCCCCGTCAGTTGGCCGGTAAAGGCGTTCACACGTGGCTGGTAGTGCATCTCGAACTGGTTTTCGGCGATTGCGCGCACCAGTTCGGCTTCGGCGTTCAGTTTGCTGCGGATGCTGTCGTACAGCTGCTGGTCGTAGAAATGGAAGGTGCCCTTGCCTTCTTCCTTGGCCGCATACATCGCAATGTCGGCCTTCTGGATCAGCGCATCCGGCTCTTCGCCGTCGGCCGGAAACATGCTGATGCCGATCGACGTGCCGATGCGCATCTCGCGCCCAAGAATGACGAAGGCTTCTCGAAAGGCTTCGGTAATGCGTGTGGCGACATGCACGACTTCGTCCTGATTCGCGACCGAATTCAGCAATACCGTGAACTCATCGCCGCCGAGACGAATCACATGGTCCTCGGCGCGCAACATGGACTTCAGCCGCGCCGCCGCCTGCCGCAGCAGCTTGTCGCCCATCGCATGGCCGAGCGTGTCGTTGACGTTCTTGAAGTTGTCGAGATCGATGAACAGGATCGCCAGGATGCCGTCGCGATTCCTCGCGCTGCGCAACGCGGTCGGCAGGAAGTTGATCAGCCAGTAGCGGTTCGGCAGGCCGGTCAGCGCGTCGGTGTTAGCCATCGTCAGTAAAAGCTGCTCATGCTCCTTGGTCTCCGAAACATCGCGCAGCGTGACGGCCAGCCCGGTCTGCGAGCGCACCAGCCGGCGATGCACCCAGCTCGGCTGGCCCGGCTTGGCATCGACGAACTGGAACTCGTCTTCATAAAAACCGAATTCCATGGCGCGCCGATAGATGGACAGCGATTGCTGCGCATCCTGCCCCAGATTGACTTCCGATATCTTCATGCCGATCAGCGCGCGCTTCGTATATCCCAGCAGCGATGCGCCGCGTTCGTTGCAATCCTCGATCACGAAATCGTGCAGCACGCTGTCGTGCGCATACAGTGCGCTCACCATGTAGAAGCCTTCGCGCGCATCGTCGATGGCCAGGTGATAGGTCCGCTTCACTTCGTCCGCCTGCTTCTTGCGCCACG
>DATDLO010000006.1:0-2926 GCA_036519215.1 Oxalicibacterium sp. | reverse complement strand
AAAGCCGCACCGGCCGTTACGCCAAATCCGCCCTCGGACGAACCGGCGGCCGCTGCATCGTCCGCACCAACGCAGGGCACATCCCAGGCGCAGGAAGGTAAAGGCGGTAAATCCGATGTGGCCATGCCGGCTGCGGCCAAGATGCTGGCGGAGAACAAGCTGTCGGCATCCGACGTGGCAGGCACGGGCAAGGATGGGCGCGTCACCAAGGGCGACGTGATCGATCATCTGCAGAACCGGCCGGTAACGGCTGCTGCAGCTGCGCCAGCTACGGCAAGCAAGCCGTCGCTGCAGCAGGTCGCCACACCAGGCAATCCGGCCCTGGCCGATCGTCCGGAAGAGCGCGTACCGATGAGCCGCCTGCGTGCCCGCATCGCGGAACGGCTGCTGCAATCGCAGTCCAACAACGCCATTCTGACGACGTTCAACGAAGTCAACATGCAGCCGGTCATGGATCTGCGCAGCAGATATCGCGACAAGTTCGAAAAGGAACACGGCGTCAAGCTCGGCTTCATGTCCTTCTTCGTGAAAGCCGCGGTCGCTGCACTGAAAAAGTATCCGATCATCAATGCGTCGGTCGACGGCAATGACATCGTCTACCACGGCTATTTCGATATCGGTATTGCCGTCGGTTCGCCACGCGGACTGGTAGTGCCCATCCTGCGCGATGCGGACCAGATGTCGATTGCGGATATCGAGAAGAAGATCGGCGAATTCGGCACCAAGGCCAAGGACGGCAAGCTGACGCTGGAAGAACTGACCGGCGGTACGTTCTCGATTTCCAATGGCGGTATTTTCGGCTCCATGCTGTCGACACCGATCATCAATCCGCCGCAATCCGCGATCCTCGGCATCCATGCGACGAAGGAGCGCCCAGTCGTTGAAAACGGACAGATCGTGATCCGTCCGATCAACTATCTGGCACTGTCCTACGACCATCGCATCATCGATGGCCGTGAAGCCGTGCTCGGCTTGGTGGCAATGAAGGAGGCGCTGGAAGATCCTGCACGCTTGCTGCTGGATCTTTGAGCCGGCGCGATTCTGGATTTTGATGATTGACGGAAGGCGCCATTGCGCACTATGGATGCATGCAGATGTGCGATGTGCCTTCCGATACTGACGGATTTGACGGGATAACGATATGGCGAACAATTTCGATGTCGTAGTGATCGGCGGCGGCCCAGGCGGCTATGTCGCTGCGATTCGCGCTGCGCAGCTGGGACTTTCCACTGCCTGCATAGACGAATGGAAAAATGCGAAGGGCGGTCCGGCGCCGGGCGGCACCTGCACCAACGTCGGCTGCATTCCTTCCAAGGCGCTGTTGCAGTCTTCCGAATATTTCGATCATGCAGGGCATGCGTTTGCCGACCATGGCATCGAAATCGGGGATCTGTCGCTGAACCTGAAAAAGCTGCTGTCCCGCAAGGACACGGTGGTCAAGCAGAACAACGACGGCATTCTTTACCTGTTCAAGAAGAACAAGGTGACGTTCTTCCACGGGCGCGGTTCGTTCGTGAAAACGGGCACGGACGGCAGTGAAATCCATATTGCCGGTGCGACGGAAGAAACCATCGTTGCCAGGCATGTCATCGTGGCGACCGGTTCGTCGCCGCGCGCGTTGCCGAACGTGCCTTTCGATGAAAAGCTGATCCTGTCGAATGCCGGTGCACTGGCGATTCCCGATGTGCCGAAACGACTCAGCTTGATCGGCGCCGGTGTCATCGGCCTGGAAATGGGCAGCGTCTGGCATCGCCTGGGTTCCGAGGTCACGATCCTGGAGGCGTTGCCGAATTTTCTCGGCGCAGCCGATGAGGCGATTGCCAAGGAAGCGTGGAAACAATTCACGAAGCAGGGATTGTCGATCAACCTGGGCGTCAAGATAGGGACAATCGCCGCCGGCAAGAACAACGTGACGGTCAACTACACCGACGACAAGGGCGCCGCGCAGAAAGCAGTGTTCGACAAGCTGATCGTCTCGATCGGCCGAGTACCGAACACGATTGGCTTGAACGCGGAAGGTGTCGGATTGAAACTCGACGAACGCGGCTTCGTCGCCGTCGACGACGATTGCCGCACCAGCCTGCCGAATGTGTGGGCAGTCGGCGATGTCGTGCGGGGGCCGATGCTGGCACACAAGGCGGAGGAAGAGGGCGTCGCCGTCGCCGAACGCATTGCCGGCCAGCATGGACACGTCAATTTCAACACGATTCCGTGGGTGATCTACACGTCGCCAGAAATCGCCTGGGTCGGCAAGACCGAGCAACAATTGAAGAGCGAGAACATCGCCTACAAGAGCGGCAGCTTTCCCTTCCTGGCGAACGGCCGCGCCCGTGCGTTGGGCGATACCACCGGCTTCGTCAAGGTATTGGCCGATGCGCGCACGGACGAAATTCTCGGTGTGCACATCATCGGTCCGATGGCGTCGGAACTGATTGCCGAATCGGTGGCGGCGATGGAGTTCCGCGCGTCGTCGGAAGATATCGCACGCATTTGCCATGCGCATCCTTCGTTGTCGGAAGCGGTGAAGGAAGCGGCACTGGCGGTCGATGGTCGCGCATTGAATTTCTAGGAGTCTGTATGAAGCATTGTGTGCTGGGCATTGTTCCGGGCAAAATCACGGCCTTGCTGTTGCCTTTGCTGTTGGCGGCCTGCGCGACCGGTCCTGCCGATCGGCAGGTCACGATCGCGACGGCTACAGGCAACGGACAGGAGTTTCCCGGCGCCATTTGCTCGGTATCGACCAATAGCCTCAGCTGGAATGTGACTACGCCCGTGACGCTGGAAATTCCGGCCAGCGGCGATTTGCGCATCGTCTGCAACAAGGCCGGTTATCGCACCTCCGAATTGCGCATGCCGCCGATCGGGCAGGGCGGCGGCGGTTCCAGCATGGGCGTCGGTGTTGGCGGCGGTAGCGGAAATGTCGGCA
>DATDLO010000005.1:0-2682 GCA_036519215.1 Oxalicibacterium sp. | reverse complement strand
CAACAATATCTGATGTGCAAATCGTAGTTTTGCTGCCTCCGGTGTTCTCTTGTTTTTGCACAATGGGAACAGGTCTGTCTGTGCTGTACGAGTTTTACGTATAGGCCTTTTGCCACAACGCGATAGGACGACAGACAAATAGGCATGCGGCGCGAAAAAGTGGACAATGGCGGACATGCGGTATGGAATGCCGGTGTCCGCCGGGACGCAATGTTCGTATCGTTCGGGCAGACGCCAACCGGCGATTCGTTTTCATCCTCAATGGAGTCCGATTACATGTTCCGAGCACTGGAATCTCGCGTTGGGTATCGCGCAGGGTATCGTGCGTGGTGCAGCATATTGTTCGCACCGTTGTTTGCCGCCTGCTTTATCGCAGTGATGGGTGTGATCGCCATTACCAACTGGCACCAACAGTACTGGCTGTTCAATATCCGTCTGGCTGATATCGTTCCTGTGCGGCCGAACGTCGGCATTGCCTTCATCCTGGCCGGCGTTGCGCTGGCGTTGCGTGCTGTTCATATTCCGCATGGCGGCGCGAAGACGGCGGCAACGGCGGGCGCTTTCCTATTTGCTGCATTGGTCACCTTATTGGCCTTGCCTTCGCTGACGGTTTTCCTGTTCGGACTTAGCCTCGACGCACATGCGCTGCTGCCGGGCATCAGTGAAACCACGCTCGCCATCTATGCGGAACCGCTGCGGCCGCTGACGGCATTGAGTTTCATATTGGGCGGGTTAAGTCTGCTGACGCTGGATTACCGTACTAAACACGATCAGTATCCGGCGGAGTACGGCGCTTTCATCCTCGTTGGCATTACCGGCATTCCGCTAATCGGGCATCTGTACAACGTGATCTCGATCGACGGCATCTCGTCCGCGCAGGGGATGATGCCGTTTACCTCGATCGCCTTCCTGATCTTGGCGCTCGGCATCCTGTCGTCGCGCCCCACGCACCGCCTGATGAGCCTATGGAACAGCAAGTCGCCCGGCGGTCCGCTGCTGCGCCGCCTGCTGCCGAACAGCCTGCTGTTATTGATGATTCTGGATTTCATCGTCAAATGGGGCGTGCAGAGCGGTTTCTACGATGCGGACAAGGCTTCGCCCTTGTTGATTCTGCTGGCCGGTTCGCTGCTGTTCATCATGTTCTGCCGCACGGCGGCGTTGCTGAATCGCGAATACGAAGGCCGCCAGCAGGGCGAGGCGGCGCTGGCGGAAAGCAATGCGCTGCTGCGCGCGGTCAGCGACAGTACGCCGGATGCGATCTTCGTCAAGGATATTTCCGGCCGCATGATCTTCGCCAACCCGGCCAAGCTTCGCCTGCTCGGCAAGGAGCGTGAGAATGTCATCGGTTACCGCAATGCCGATCTGTACCCCGATCCGACCGATGCCGAACGCGTCAGCCTGGAAGACCAGAGCGTCATCGAGAGCGGACGGCCGCGCGTGTTCGAGACGACGACCAATTTCCCGAGCGGCGTGCGTACGCTGCATTCGACCAAGGCGCCGTGGCTGAATGCGCGAGGCGAGATCATGGGACTGGTCGGCATCAGTACCGACATCACCGAACGCAAGCGGATGGAAGACACGCTGAAGGCGCACGAGACGCAACTGGAAGCGCTGGTTGCGGCGCGCACGGCAGAAGTCAGCGAACTGATCGGCCACCTGGAAATCACGCGCGAGGAAGAGAAGCGTGCGATCGCGCGCGAATTGCACGATGATCTCGGTTCGGCGTTGACGGCGTTGAACATGCACCTGTCGATGATCTTCCAGCAAATGCCGCCGGACCCGAAATTCACCGAGCGTTCGGTCAAGATCAAGGCGCTGCTGAGTTCGATCACCGATGCGACGCGCCGTATCCAGAACGGTTTGCGTCCGGACAAGCTCGACGTATTCGGCATCAAGGTGGCGATCGCGGAGCAGGCGCTGGAGTTCGAGAAATATTCGGGCATGGCCTGTAACGCCAGCCTGCCGGACGATCCGCTGGCCTATGCGTCGCGTGTAGACATCGCGCTGTTCCGCATGGTGCAGGAAGCGCTGAATAACATCGCCAAGCACGCGCAGGCAACACGCGTGGATGTGATTCTCGACGATACCGACGAGGAAATCGTATTGACGATACGCGACAACGGTATCGGCATTGCACCCGAACGGCTCAATAACGTGATGACGCACGGCCTGCGCGGCATGCGTGAACGAGCTGCGTATCTGGGCGGTTCGGTCAAGGTGGCGGGATCGCAGGGGAACGGTACGGCGATTGTCGTGACGATTCCGAAGACCGAGGCCAACATGGCGGAAAAGACGGAAGATGCGGAAGAAGAAGCGGTAGAAAGAAGCAGCGAAAGCTGAGATCGCATCTAAAGCACGATCATGCACATCGATGCATCAGGCATCATGAAAATGTGGAGAAGTTCGGAACGCGGCGGGGGGAAGTCGAGGTGGAGCGGCGAAGAAGGGAGATGGCGTTGCTGCTGGAACTGTTCAGGCAGGATGCTCGCACTGCTGCTTGCGGGTGCTGAGACCTTTCAGAAATTCGAACAGCTGGGGAAATTCTGACGTCTTGTCGTAGAAATGATTCACCCCATACTGCATGCCGACACGGCGGAAAACTTCGGTGGCATTGTTGCTGCAGATGATCTTCAGCGCGTTGGCGATTTTCTTCTTTTCCGCAATCTGCCGCAGCAGATTGAT
>DATDLO010000004.1:0-6119 GCA_036519215.1 Oxalicibacterium sp. | reverse complement strand
GTGCAGCAGTTCGTACGGATTGAAGACGATCACGTCGTCGGCTTTCAGATAGCCCATCGTCTGTGCTTCCAGTGCAGAACGCGAGACAACCGCCGTTGCCGCCTGCATGTAATCGTTCTTCAGGAACTGCAGGATGTCGTTTCCCTTCGCGTTGTGCGCGGCACGCGCCGCCGCTTCCTTCAGGCCGCCGCCGGCCGGAATCAAACCGACGCCGACTTCGACCAGGCCGATATACGATTCAAGCGCAGCCACACGGCGCGACGCATGCAGCAGCAGTTCGCAGCCGCCGCCAAGCGCCAGGCCGGCAACGGCTACGACCACCGGCACGTTCGCATACTTCAGTCTTTGATGTGCCTGCTGCAGTTTGGACACCATCGGCTCAATCGCCGACACGCCGCCAGACATGAACAGCGGCAGCATCGCCTGCAGATCGGCGCCGGCCGAGAAAGGGCCGCCTTCGGCCGCGTCGGTCTGCCAGATCACCAGCCCCTTGTAATTGGTTTCCGCTTCGGCGATCGCCTTTTCCATGCCGGCGATAACACCCGGACCGATCACATGCATCTTGGTCTTGAACGACAGAATCAGCACATCGTCCTCCTGATGCCAGATACGTACCGAATCGTCCTCGAATACCGTCTTGCCCGCAGCTGCACCATTCACGCTGCCATCACCGAGCAGGCCCGCACGGAAAGCCTGTCTTTCGTATACTGGTAGCGTAGAACGCGGCACATTGCGTTTCTGCTTCGGCGACCACGAACCATCTGCCGCGTGCACGCCGCTGCGATCGCCAAGCGCCCACGCCGGCAGCGGCGCATCGCTCAGCGTCTTGCCGGCTGCAATATCTTCGCTTATCCAGTCCGCTACCTGTTTCCAGCCGGCGGCCTGCCACAGTTCGAACGGCCCCTGCGACCAGCCATATCCCCAGCGCATCGCGAAATCGACATCGCGCGCATTGTCGGCGACCGATTCCAGATGCACGGCGATGTAATGGAAGATGTCGCGCAGGATCGCCCACAGGAACTGGCCCTGCGGATTCTTCGAATCGTGCAGCGCCTTGATGCGTTTCGCCGCATCCTTTTCCTTCAGCACGCGGACGATGAAGTCGTCGGCCTTGCCGCCGCCGGGCACGTAATCGGCGCTGGACGGATCGATGCGAAGAATATCCTTGCCGACCTTCTTGTAAAAACCTGCACCGGCCTTCGCGCCAAGTGCGCCGCTGCCGATCAGCCTGGTCAGGATATCCGGCGTGCGATAGACAGCATAGAAAGGATCGCCCTGCAGGTTGTCCTGCATCGTCTTCACCACGTGCGCCATCGTGTCGAGGCCGACCACGTCAGCCGTGCGGAAGGTGCCGGACTTCGCGCGCCCCAGCTTGCTGCCGGTCAGGTCGTCGACGACATCGACGGTCAAACCGAATTTATCGGCTTCGATCATCGTCGCCAGCATGCTGAAGATGCCGATACGGTTGGCGATGAAGTTCGGCGTATCGAGCGCACGCACCACACCCTTGCCGAGCGTGGTCGTCAGGAAAGCTTCCAGCCGGTCGAGAATGGCCGAATCGGTTGCAGCGGCCGGAATCAGTTCGACCAGATGCATGTAGCGCGGCGGATTGAAGAAGTGCACGCCGCAGAAACGCTTTTTCAGATCGGCATCGAAGCCTTCGGACAGCGCCGTGTTCGACAGGCCTGAGGTGTTCGATGCAAAGATCGCGGAAGCCGAAAGATGCGGCGCGACCTTCTTGTACAGATCGTGCTTCCAGTCCATGCGCTCGGCGATCGCTTCGATGACGATGTCGCATTCGGCCAGCTTCGCCAGATCGTCGTCGTAGTTGGCGACTTCGATCGATGCTGCCTGATCCGGATTGCCGAGTGGCGCAGGATTGAATTTCTTCAGATTCTCGATCGCGCGCAGCACGATACCGTTCTTCGGCCCTTCTTTGGCCGGCAGATCGAACAGCACGACCGGCACTTTCGCGTTGACGCAATGCGCGGCGATCTGCGCGCCCATCACACCGGCGCCGAGGACCGCCACTTTTCTGACGATGAAATTTGACATGCCTGAACCTCTCGAAGAATGATGCAATCGCGCCGGCCGATGCCACCGGCGCAACGGGACGGAACGTTAGAACAGTTCGGCGTCCAGTTCCATCAGGTTGGCCGAACCGGCGCGTGCCTGACGGATCAGCATCGCCGTTTCCGGCAGCAGGCGCGCGAAGTAGAAACGCGCGGTCGCCAGTTTGGATTTGTAGAAAGGATCGCCGCCATCCTGCTTAGCCAGCGCGAGTTGCGCCATGCGTGCGAAGAAATACGCATAGATCAGATGACCGACCACGCGCAAATACGGCACGGCTGCCGCGCCAACTTCGTCCGGATTCTTCATCGCCTTCATGCCGATCTCGGCCGTCAGTTTTTCCACCTTCGCCGCCAGATCGGCCAGCGGTGTGATGAATTCGGACATGGATTCGTCCAAGCCAGTTTCCTCGATGTAGCCGCGAATCTTTTCGCCCAGCTTGCGCAGCTTGACGCCGTTGTCCTGCAGTATCTTCCGGCCCAGCAGATCCAGCGACTGGATCGTGTTCGTGCCTTCGTAGATCATGTTGATGCGCGCATCGCGCACGTACTGCTCCATGCCCCATTCGGCGATATAGCCGTGGCCGCCGTAGACCTGCATCGATTCGGATGCGGCGATCCAGCCGTTGTCGGTGAGGAAAGCCTTGACGATAGGCGTCAGCAGCGCGACCTCGTCGGCCGCTTCCTCGCGCACCTTCTCGTCCGGATGATTCAGTTCGCGGTCGATCTGCAGCGCAACGTAGGAACTGAATGCGCGGCCGCCTTCCGCATAGGCTTTTGCCGTCAGCAGCATGCGGCGCACGTCCGGATGCACGATGATCGGATCGGCCGGCTTATCGGCTTCCTTCGGTCCGGTCAGGCTGCGCATCTGCAGGCGATCCTTCGCGTAGACCAGCGCATTCTGATAGGCAACCTCGGTCAAGCCGAGCGACTGCATGCCGACGCCAAGACGCGCCGCATTCATCATCACGAACATCGCGTTCAAGCCCTTGTTCGGCTCGCCGATCAGCCAGCCTTTCGCGCCGTCGATATTCATTTGGCAGGTCGCATTGCCGTGAATACCCATCTTTTCTTCGAGCGCGCCGCAGAAAATCGGATTGCGTTCGCCCGGTGTGCCGTCTGCATTCGGCAGGAACTTCGGCACGACGAACAGCGAGATGCCATGCGTGCCGGCCGGCGCATCCGGCAGGCGCGCCAGCACCAGATGCACGATGTTGTGCGACATATTGTGTTCGCCGGCGGAGATGAAGATCTTGCTGCCGGTCAGCTTGTACGAACCGTCGGGCTGCGGCTCGGCCTTCGTGCGCAGCAGGCCAAGATCTGTCCCGCAGTGCGCTTCGGTCAGGCACATGGTGCCGGTCCATTCGCCAGAGACGAGCTTGGGCAGGTACAGCGATTTCTGTTCGTCGGTGCCGTGCTTCAGCAGGCATTCATACGCACCGTGCGACAGACCGGGGTACATGGTCCACGCCTGGTTGGCGGAATTGAGCATTTCGAGGAAGACGGTCTGCACCACGGTCGGCAGGCCCTGGCCGCCGAATTCGGGATCGGCCGACAAGGATGGCCAGCCGGCGGCAACGTACTGGTCGTAGGCAGCCTTGAAGCCGGTCGGCAGCGTGACTTCATGCGTGGCCGTATCGAGCTTGCAGCCTTCACGATCGCCGACGTGGTTGAGCGGGAACAGGATTTCCGACGTGAATTTCGCACCCTCTTCCAGCACCTGGTTGACGGTGTCGGCATCGATGTCCGCATATTTCGGCAACTGCTTCAGCTCTTCCGAAACATCCAGCAATTCGTGCAGAACGAATTGCATGTCGCGCAGCGGGGCTGTGTATTGACCCATGAAACTGTCTCCTTGCGGTTAGTCTATCGGGTCAATACTACCGCATGATGCGCAGCCGATCGTGTCGGCGCCGTGACATTATTTCGAGCGCTTATTGCGTGTGCTTATTGCGAACGATCCAGCATGCGGCGGTCGCGCTTGGTCGGCCTGCCCTTGATCTCCTGCGCCGGTTCATGGAAATAGCGACGGCGCTCGGTTTCCTGCTGGCGCTTCGCGATGCTGGATGCGGTTTCCACATACAGCTTCTGCGCAATCTCGGCGGAGCCGCGCTTGTCGGCCAGTGCGCGCACTTCGACCTCCCATTCGGTCGAGCCATTGTCGATCTGCAGCAGGTCGCCGCATTTGACGTTGCGTGCCGGCTTGATGCGTTCGCCGTCGAGACGGACGCGACCGGCATCGACCGCATCGGTCGCCAGCGAACGCGTCTTGAAAAAACGCGCCGCCCACAGCCACTTGTCGATACGAACCTGCTCCATCGTTCAGCCCGAGGTCTTGGACGGCGTCGCATTCTTCGCGACGAACATGCGTGAAAAGCTCGCGACGCTGGCAGCAGCCGCAAAAGCCGCACCCAGGCCAAGCGCGAGTTTTTCACCATGCATGGCGGAAATGATGAAGCAGAACGCCACCAGCGCCGAGCCGGATGCCTGCCCGATCAGCCGCGATGTCGCGACGATGCCGCTGGCGCCGCCACCGCGCTCTGGTGGCGCACTGCTGAGGATGGAACGCAGATTAGGCGCCTGGAAGAAACCGAAGCCGATGCCGCACAGCGCCATGCGCCAGCAGATATCAAAGGTCGATGCATCGACAGGCATCACGATCATCAGCATCAGGCCAATCGACAGGATGGCCGTGCCGATGCCGGCCAGAATCCCGACCGGATAACGATCGCTGAGACGGCCGGCGATCGGCGCCATGATGCCGACCAGCACCGCCCATGGCGTCAGCAGAAAACCGGTCTCGACCGCCGAACGCCCCAGCGCCGATTCGAAGTAGAACGGCAATGACACGAACGCCAGGCCTTGCGCGCCGAAAGTAAAAACGGCCGTCAACGCCGACAGCGAAAACTGCGGCCGCCGGAACAGATCGACCGGCAGCATTGGCGCCTGATGCCCTTTCTGCCGACGCAACAGCAGGATGAAGAACAGCAATGCACCGCCGGCCTCCAGCAACACAATCCGCATGTCGGCCAGATGGGCGCCCTCGCCGATGGCGAGAATCAGCAGGCCGAAAGCCGCACCGTTGTACAAGGCCGTCAGCGTATCGAAGCGATGCGTGGCGCGTTTCGTCTCCGGCAGAAAGCGGCGCGCAAGAATGAAAGCCGCTATGCCGAACGGCACATTGATTGCGAACAACCACGGCCACGACCACAGCGACAGGATGGTGGATGCGATCGTCGGGCCGATCGCAAACGATACCGCGACCACCAGCGCATTGGTGCCAAGGCCGCGGCCGAGCATGCTGGAGGGATAGATGGAGCGCAGCAGTGCGGTATTGATGCCCATCACAGCAGCGCCGCCCACGCCTTGGAAGAAACGCGCGATGACCAGCGTCGGCAGCGACCATGCCAGTGCGCAGGCAGCAGACGCCAGCGTGAACAGGAGCAGGCCGAAGATGAAGACGCGACGGAAGCTGAGAATTTCCGCCAGTGCCGCGAACGGCAGCAGCGTCGCCACCATCGCCAGTTGATAGATGTTGACGATCCAGACCGAATCGGCCGGCGTCGTATGCAGTTGTGCCGCCATCGCCGGCAAGGCAGTGTTGGCGATCGCAGTATCGAGCGACGACATCGACACGCCCATCGCGACCGACAGGATGGCCCAGTTCCGTTCCGGCAGCGGCAGACCGTCACCGTCCAGCGTCGCTTGGGCGCGCACATCGGCACTCTGCTTGACCATTCTTCTCACTCGTCTGTTGCATCGGAAACAATAGCGGCGCCGCCGGGTGGTTTGCCCGATGGCGCCGCTTGCAAGCGCATAGTGTAGAACGATTTGACAATGCCTGCTGCCGCACCCCGCGATGAACGTTTGCTACTGCTTGCTATTCGGCCGACTTGCCCCAGGTGATCAGCCGCAGCATGCTGGCATAGATCAGATAGGCCACACGATAGAACACTTTCCTGTACCACGGCACACCTTCGAATTCAGCCAGTGTCACTTCCACACCGTCGGCGATACCTTCTTCGATATGCGCGCGCAAGGTCTGCGCAA
>DATDLO010000003.1:0-3981 GCA_036519215.1 Oxalicibacterium sp. | reverse complement strand
GATGGCGGCACTGTTCCTCATGATGCTGGGTCGCGCCGTCATGCGATGGCGTGCTGCGCCGCCGACCCTGATGTCCACAGCAAGGCTGGGCATCGCCGCACTGGCGCTGCTCGGCCTCGTGTGGATGGCGGTGCCGCAATGGATCATGCCGCTCTGTATCGCCTAATCGCGGATGTATTTCGGATCCGGCGTCAGGTAGACCGTGACGCGATGATCGAGCAACCCCGGCGGCGTGACGCGATTCAGATCGAACGAGACGATTTGCTGGGAATTGTTGAAGGCCCAGGTGAAAGTCTTGTTGCCTGTCTTGCCTTCGACAATGAAGCGCACGATCTGTCCGCTTTCGATATTGGCCCAGCGCGTTTCCGGACGGATGACGACGACCTGTGTTGCCGCCGCATCGTCGACCTGCTGACCCAGAAGATGCGTCGGCGGCAGTTCGCCCCAGCTTGCGCATGCAGACAGTGAAATCGCCAGGCACGCGGTCAGCGCGATGCGGGCGATGTTGCGGGAGGAAATTCGCATGATGTTCTCCTTGTCGCCGATGCCATAGGACATTCCTGTTCGGCAGATGCGACGTTTTGGTGACGACTTACGTCGCCTACTTTAGCCGAAGCCTCGCAATCCTGCCGCGCGTTATGCGTTTTCCACGCAAGCAAACTTGCAATCCATCATTTACATTAACGGCATCGCTGCATACCATGCGTTCTTTCCGACGCAATGACACGCAACGCCAAGCCAAGCACGATGCGCATTCTTTCCACACTGCTCCTGTCGATGGTACTGGCCGGCACATTCTGTGCGCCGGCATCCGTGCGTGCGGCAGATCTGAAGATTGCGCTGGCTGCCGACGTTTCGTCGCTCGATCCGCACTACCTGAACATCGCACCGAACGTCGCGTTTGCTTCGCATCTGTTCGATGCACTGGTCAATGTCGATGCCAACGGCCATCTGGTGCCGGGGCTGGCCGTGTCGTGGAAGCCGATCGATGCAACCACATGGGAATTCAAGCTGCGGCAAGGCGTGAAATTCCATGACGGTTCGCCGTTCACCGCAAAAGACGTCATCTTTTCGCTCGACCGACCTGCCACATTGACGCGCAGCCCCGGCCCGTTCACCAGTTACACCAAGCAAATTGTCGCCAAGCAGATCGTCGATCCGTACACGGTGCGCCTGAAGACGGCTACGCCCTACGGTCCGCTGGCGCTAGATATGAGCGCGATCTTCATCGTCTCGAAGAAGGCCGCTCAACATGCGACGACCGACGACTTCAACAGCGGCCGCACGCTGATCGGCACCGGTCCGCTGAAGTTCGTCAGCTTCCGTCGCGGCGAGCGCATCGTGCTGAAGCGCAATGACGATTACTGGGGCGAGAAAGCGGAATGGGACAAGGTCACCTTCCGCATCATCACCAATGCCGCGCCGCGACTGGCTGCCCTGCTGGCCGGCGACGTCGACGTCATCGAAGCGGTGCCGACGGCCGACATCGCGCGGCTGAAGACCGATCCGCGTTTCCGCATCGAACAGAAGATTTCGTGGCGCACGATCTTCTGGCATCTGGATCAGCGCGATCGTTCGTCGCCCTACATCACCGACAAGGCCGGCCGGCCGCTGGCCGTCAATCCCTTGCGCGATCCGCGCGTGCGCGCCGCGATCTCGAAAGCGATCGACCGCCGCGCGCTGGTCGATCGCACGATGGAAGGGCAGGCGGTGCCGGCAGCGAACATCGTTGCGCCCGGCATCCTCGGCTACAACGATGCATTGCCGGTCGAAGCCTACGATCCGCAGGGCGCGAAGAAACTGCTGGCCGAGGCCGGCTATCCGGACGGGTTTGCGATCACGCTGCACGGACCGAGCGACCGTTACATCAACGACCGCCAGATCGTGCAGACGGTCGCGCAATTCCTGAACCACGTCGGCATCAAGGCTGGCGTCGAGACGCTGCCGTTGTCCGTCTACTTCGGCAAGGCGCGCACCGGCGCGTTCAGCATGTCGCTGCTCGGCTGGGGCACGCTGGCGGCCGATTTCGGTTTGCGCACGCTGCTCGGCACACCTGACCCGGCGATCGGCTGGGGTTCGTGGAACTGGGGCAGGTACAGTAATCCGCAGATGGACAAGCTGGTGCATGCGTCGCTGGCCTCAGTCGACCAGCGCGCGCGCGATGCCTATGCGCAGCAGGCGATGGCAATCGCTTTGCGCGACCATGCGGTGATTCCGCTGCACTATCAGTATGCGACGTGGGCGATGCGAAAAGGGCTGCGCTACACTGCACGCACCGATGAATTCACCTTCGCCCATCAATTCCATGCGGATGCGCCGGTGCAGAAAGCGAGCGCACTGAAATGACGGCCTTCCTGCTGCGTCGCCTGCTGCAGAGCATCGTCGTGCTGGTCGCGATGTCGCTGCTGGTGTTCATCGCGCTGCATGCAATCGGCAATCCGATCGATATTCTGCTCAGCCCCGATGCCGATCAGGCCGAGCGTGCGCGCACCATTGCGGCCTTCGGTCTCGATCAACCGCTGTGGCAGCAGTATTTCTACTTTGCGAAACAGGCGTTGCACGGCGATCTCGGCCGTTCGTTCTCGTTCGGCACACCAGCATTGCAACTGATCGCGGAACGTCTGCCGGCGACGCTGGAACTGGCGGTCGCTGCCATCCTGATCGCGATCTTGCTCGGTGTGCCGCTGGGCCTGTGGGCCGGCTTGCGGCCGCACGGCATCGCAGGCAAAAGCATCATGACGGTTTCCATCCTCGGTTTTTCGCTGCCAACCTTCTGGGTCGGCATGATGCTGATCATGCTGTTCGCCGTGCACCTGGGTTGGCTGCCGTCCGGCGGGCGCGGCGAGACGGCTTCGCTGTTCGGCGTGCAGGTCAGCTTCCTGACGTGGGACGGCCTGCGTCATCTGCTGCTGCCGGCCTTCAATCTGGCGCTGTTCAACATCGCGCTGGTGATCCGTCTGACGCGCGCCGGTGCGCAGGAAGCGTTGCTGCAGGATTACGTGCGCTTCGCGCGCGCGAAGGGCTTGCGGCCGGCACGCATCGTCGGCGTGCACGTGCTGAAGAACATTCTGATCCCGGTGATCACCGTCGTCGCGCTGCAGTTCGGTTCCATCATCGCGTTCGCCATCGTCACCGAATCGATCTTCGCGTGGCCGGGCATGGGCAAGCTGATCATCGATTCGGTGCGCGTGCTGGATCGACCGGTGATCGTCGCCTACCTGATGCTGACGGCGATCCTGTTCGTCGCGATCAATCTCGTTACCGACCTGTTGTACGCAGCGCTCGATCCGCGCGTGCGCTTGGCGGATGCGAAGGGCTGAGATGGAAGAGACGATCGCTTTGCATTCACTCGAGACACCGCAGGCGCCCGAGACGCCGGAATCGCCGCTTCAGCGTTTCCTGCGCAACTATCTCGCGAGCCGTATCGCGCTGTTCGGTTCGGTACTGTTGATTCTGATTGTGCTGGCCGCCGTCTTCGCACCGTGGCTCGCGCCGCAGAATCCGTATGACCTGTCGCAGGTCGACATTCTCGATGCACGGCTGCCGCCGGGTGCACATGCATCCGCACACGTCGCTCACGACAACATGACCTATCTGCTCGGCACCGACGAACAGGGCCGCGACATGCTGTCTGCCATCCTGTACGGCTTGCGCATCTCGGTGACGGTCGGCGTCGCCAGTACCGTCGTCGCGCTGGCGATCGGCCTCGTGCTCGGCCTGATTGCCGGTTATGCGGGTGGCCGCGTCGATGCCTTCATCATGCGCATCGCCGATCTGCAACTGGCGTTCCCACCGATCTTGGTCGCATTGATTCTGCTTGCATTGATGGGGTCGGGAACAGGCAAGATCATCGTCGCGCTGATCGCCGTGCAATGGGCGTACTACGCGCGTACCGCGCGCGGCGCGGCGCTGGTCGAGCGGCAGAAGGAATACATCGAGGCGGCGCGCGGACTGGGCCTGTCGCCGCTGCGCATCGCATTC
>DATDLO010000002.1:0-2515 GCA_036519215.1 Oxalicibacterium sp. | reverse complement strand
GCACTGGCCGAGGGCTTCCTGCGCGGCCGTCCGCACAAGCTGGAAAAGCTGTCGGGCGATACGCTCTACCTGCCGTATGCGACCAGCCTGCGCATGAGCGATCTCGGCTACCAGAACAATGCGCAGGCCGGCCTGATGCCGCCCTACAACGATCTGGACACCTATATGCGCAGCCTGTCGCGCGCAGTGCGTCAGCCCTATCCAAATTACGAAGCGATCGGCACACAGCGCGATGGCGAATGGATACAGCTGAACACCAACCTGCTGCAGATCGAAAACGAATACTACGCAACGATCCGTCCGAAGCGCGTCATCAACAGCGGCGAACGCCCGGTCGAGGCGCTGTGCGCGCGCGGCGTGCAGTACGTCGAGGTACGCTGCATGGATATCGATCCGTTCGAACCGCTCGGCATCAATCTGCAGACGGCGCGCTTCCTCGATACCTTCCTGCTGTTCTGCGCGCTGCATGACAGCCCGCTCGTCGATGAAACCATGCATCGCGAGAACGCCGAGAACTTCGCACGCACCGTCAAGGAAGGACGCCGCCCTGACCTGATGCTGCAACGCGACGGCCAGTCGATTTCGTTGCGCGATTGGGGCCTGCAGCTGCTGGACAGCATTGCGCCGGCAGCCGAATTGCTAGATGCGCAGCGCGGCGACCGTCAGCATGCGCAGACGCTGGCATTGCAACGGGAAAAGCTGCACGATCCGGCCAAAACGCCTTCCGCCCGCGTACTGCAGACATTGCAGGAAAACGGCACATCGTTCGAACGTTTCGGCTTGCGGCAAAGTCGTGCGCATGCCGACTATTTCCGCACGCATCCGTTGAATGCGGAAGAAAGTGGTTTCTTCGAGCAACTGGCGCGCACCTCCCTCGACATGCAGCAGGAAATGGAACGCCGCCGCAGCGACAATTTCGACGATTTCGTCGCTGCCTATAACCAGCGTACGCCGCAACGGTTGTGCGACGGCGTCTGATTTTTCCTCAACAACCTCCTGTTGTTGCGCCGCAATGCGGATGAACACCCGTTCTTCCGCCGGTGTTCGCTAGCGCACCGACCCGCATTCAGCGCAGGCATACACTTACCGTATCGACAGGCAATTCCGCAGGCATCGGAGATTGTCTGTCGCTCATTTAAAGAATGCATCCACCGGCACCGGCGGCAGGCGGACCCATGTACGCCTGTCGAACGATCGGATAAGGCATTCATATGGCAGCGCGTCACGCGGATACAACCTGAAACAAGTTTTCATGAACCTCCCGCTGCGTGCGGCATCCATACTTGCATGAGCAACGCTCCATTTTTTTACGGAAGAGGTGAGCAAATGAAAACAATGAATCGCATCGCGCTCGTTGCAGCGACTGCCGTCACCGCACTCAGTCTGACAGCGTGTTCCGGCATGTCCGATCGAGAAAAGAACACGGTGATAGGTGCTGGTGCCGGCGGCGTCGCAGGCTCCGTATTGACCGGCGGCAGTACGCTGGGTACCGTTGGCGGCGCAGCCGTAGGCGGCTATATCGGCAACAAGGTCGTCAAACCGAAAGACTGATTAAAGACTTCCCGTTCGAGCAATAACGGCCTTTGCAGACTCTTGCAAAGGCCGTTGTCGTTATGCTTTTCCATCGTCGTCAGCCGGTTACATTCGGCGACATTTTGCCCTGCTTGCATTGCATCAATCTGCATTATGATGATTGCCGGAACAGAACAAATCATTGCGCGTCAGCGCGTACTGGAACAAAGGAAAACATCATGCGTAAATTAGTGATCACGGCAACCGCGGCAACCCTGGTGCTGGCCGGTTGCGCCAACATGTCCGAAACGGAACGCGGCACCGCGCAAGGTGCAGGTATCGGTGCCGGCATCGGCGCGCTGATCGGTGTCGCCACCGGCGGCCACACGCACGCGGTCGGCGGTGCAGCACTAGGCGGCGTGATCGGCGCGGTTGCCGGCAACGTCTGGTCCAGCCGCATGGAAAACCAGCGCCGCCAGATGGAAGAAGCCACGCGCGGCACCGGCGTCGAAGTCACGCAGACGGCCGACAATCGCCTGAAGCTGGATATCCCCAGCGATATTTCGTTCGCCACCGGCCGTTCGGAAATCACCGACAACTTCCGCCCCATTCTCGATCGCTTCGCCACCGGGCTGATCGACAATCCTGCAGCAACCGTCACCATCATCGGCCACACCGACAATACCGGCACCGATGCCATCAACAATCCGCTGTCGCTGGACCGCGCTTCACGCACGCGCGATTATCTGGCCGGCCGTGGCGTGGCACCGCAACGCATCTTCGTCGACGGTCGCGGCAGCCACGAACCGATTGCCAGCAACGCCACCACGGAAGGCCGCGCCCGCAACCGCCGTGTGGAAATCTTCGTGGCAGAGCAACAGCAACAACCGGTTCAACAACAGCAGCCTTACCAGGGCCAGCAGTATCCTTCGCAACCCTATCCGCGCTGATTACCGGATTCGCAGATAGCACATATAACAAAGCCGCCATCTGGCGGCTTTGT
>DATDLO010000001.1:0-4617 GCA_036519215.1 Oxalicibacterium sp. | reverse complement strand
ATCGGCAACTGAGAGCGCCAAAAGAAAAGCACCTATCACCCACATTGCGCCTATACTGTCCTTAGCCAGTTGCAGTCCGGCAGGATTTCAATGGGCGCCATGCATTCCTCTCATATAGAGGTCGCACGCCAATCCTGAAATTGGCAAATATTTTCGCCAACTGGCGATCTGGTTCGGATTCCCGCAGCGGTTTTTTTACCTCTTTCCTTCCGAGGCTTCAAGAAATCGCGCCAAGCTGCTACGCGTTCGCACATCTGCTTGTAATACAAAAAACACGACAGGAATGCATCATGAACCAGCATCAATCCGCACCGCGCAAAACCAACGACGGCATACTTTTTACCGTCATAGTCGATTCAATCAAGTACAAATGCCTGATCAAGAAAGAGGCGTTGAAGCAATTGTCGGCATTAGCCAATACCGACACCAGCATCGATACGATAGAAGTATTCCTCGCCTTTGAAAGCAAGATCAGCGGTGTGGCGCGACGACTGGTTGCCGCCGGAGTACCCAACAAGCCGCTGATATTAACGCCCAGCACATTTTTGAACCAACCACGGCCGACGTAACTTTCTCCGCATGCCCCTGAAGAGATATATCGAATTGCAAACATGGGGATATAGGCCGAAACAAGCATCCACCAACTCTGGTATAGTATCGGGTTGATAGTAAACAGCTTTCGTCACTAGAACCGGAATTGCAGGATCCAGCTTCTCCACTCATTCGGCACACATTACTCGCACCTCGTCTGCCGACCGCCTGTAGTTTGTTTCCGTACCATCCGGCGCAGCTAGCGCGCCGATATGTGGCCATCCTCGCGCCATGCCTGTGCTTTCAAGCCGGGCAAGGTTTTAAACACAAACACCATCTGCATCCTGCTTTAACGTCGGCGGAAGAAACGGTTTGCAAACCGGCCCGACACTGACCACAGATGCAGTATCCAACATTAGGAAACGCCATGGCCAAAGAAGAAATGCTTGAAATGATGGGGCTTGTCGCTGAAGTACTGCCCGACTCGCGTTTTCGCGTCAATCTCGAAAACGGACATCAACTGATTGCCTACACATCCGGCAAGATGAAGAAAAATCATATCCGCATCCTCGCCGGAGACAAAGTCTCTATCGAAATGTCTCCGTACGATCTCAGCAAAGGGCGCGTTACCTTCCGTCATATCGAAAAACGCGGCCCCGCTCCGTCGACCGGCGGCTATCGCCGTCGCTAACTGGAATCCGGTCATCGCCCGTGTATGCCTCATCGACTTAAACGATGACCGATAAGACGCCGATTCGTAATTGACCCTATCGCCACATCGGAACGTCCATACAAAACAAAAAGCCCGCATATTGCGGGCTTTTGCATTCTTGGCGGAGAGAGGGAAGTCGGAGTTTTCAGCTAATTCCCCCTTTAATCCTCATAATTTCTATGGTTCTACACAATGATGAGTACATGCTTTGTGTAAAACATATCGTTAATCATACCCAGGCCTGCGCTACATATCTATCAAACACTCCGGCGCTTCTGCTGCATGCGCCTAAACCTTGTAGCTTTTCACAAACAACGTACAAAAATTACCAACCTTCCAACATTGGAAGGTTCCCAAAGCAAAAAAATCTGCGTTAAACTCGCCGCTGTCTATGCGCCTACTCATCTCATCCTGCCGTCGCAGCATTGCCGCTTTCATGGTCTTGTCGATCGTTGCTTCAGCGATTGCCATGGCGACATACCTGTGTCCGGAGATTTCATTTTCATCACGGCAGACAGAGATGGTTGCGATGGACATGGCGACACCTTGTTCTGACATGGACATGGAAAAGCCGGCGCATTGCGCAGCGGAAAAATCAGATGCTGCTTCTACGATAGAACATCTGGCGGCCACACCAGTTCTCGGTCCGCCAGTGATTCTGTTTATCACAGCCATCATCGGACCAAAGTTTCATTCTTCGCCTTCCTCATTTCATGCTGCAGAACGGGCAAGCTCTGATCCGCCCTATTTGCGCACGCATCGACTTCGCATTTGACGTCCCTCTGAGTTGCTAACGCGCCGGCATTGTGTCGGCTGCTCGTTTTGCCTTCTCTCAGAGGATTACATGACTACATCGCCACTGCGATCACGCTCCGCGTGGTCGTACAACCGACATTTGTTGATGTCGGCAATATTCTCCGTTCTGCCAATCGGAGTATTCGCTCAATCAGCCCCACTGACACTTGATCAGGCTTTGAAGCAGGCCGACGCACGTGCCGCTTCGGTACAGGCGGCCAACGCCTCGGTTCAAGCATCACGCGAACTTGCGGTCAAGGCAGAACAATTACCCGATCCCACATTGAAGGTCGGAATCGACAATCTTCCCGTTACGGGAGCAGATCGATACAGCACCACCAGCGATTTCATGACGATGCGCAGGATTGGTCTGGAACAGGAATGGGTTTCATCCGACAAGCGCAAGGCTCGTGCACAACGTGCCCAACGCGCTGTCGAAATGGAAGACGCCACGTACCTGGAAACCGTCGCAAAAGTACGCGAAGAAACGGCAACGGCCTGGGTCAATGTTCTTTATCAACAGCGCAAGTTGGTCTTGGCCAACGAGATGGTGAAAAATGCCGGCGACAGCAAAATGGCTGCACAAGCCTTGCATCGCTCTGCCCGCGCAATAGGCAACGAGGTGCTTCAGGCACAGTTGGCGATGACGCAAGCACAGGAACTTGTTCGAAAAAGCGAACAAGCGCTGCGTGTCGCACGCAGAACCTTAAGCCGCTGGACCGGCATGCCGAATACGATCGTTGCGGATGAAACGCCTGTTCTGCACTCGCATGTTGCCGATCTTCCCATCGAGCAATTGGAAAAATATCATCCGATGCTGCTGGCAGCGCGACGCGCTGTCGCGCTGGCCGATGCCGATAGCGCATTGGCCGTCAAGGAAAGCCGCCCGAACTGGACAATCGAAGCGTCCTACGCACAGCGTGGCGGTCAGTATTCCAACATGATGTCATTCGGTATCAACATTCCGCTAACGCTCAACCGCGAGCACTTGCAAAACCGAGACATCGCCGAAAAAGCCGCTCTCGGAACCAAGGCGCGAATGAACTACGAAGAAGCGCTGCGCGAGTTACGGGAGGAAATCGCCAATCTGTCGATTACGCTCGATGGCGACAAGGAGCGTGCGGCTTCCTTGAGAAAGGATCTTCTACCAGCCGCCCGACAGCAAATCACTCTGGCGGATGCCGCCTATCGTTCCGGCACAGGTTCTCTCGCTGCGGTTTTCGTCAGTAAAAAGACCGAGCTGGAATTGCAATGGCAGATTCTCGATCTCGAACAGGAAGCCGCCATCGCATGGGCATCGCTCGAATACCACGTCATTCCCCATGACATGACCGTCGCCGGAGATCAACAATGAAGCGTCAAACTTTTCAAAAAATCGGGGTAATGACAACAGTCTCGCTCGCTCTTCTGTTCATCGGATTCAAGTTGGGAGAATCGCATCAACCTGCGGCCGGCAGTCCCGATGCTTCGATGCAAGGCACAAACGACAAAACACAAGGCAGGAAGGTGCTGTACTGGCATGACCCGATGGTGCCCGGCCATCGATTCGACAAACCGGGGAAAAGCCCTTTCATGGACATGCAATTGGTCCCCGTCTATGCAGACGAGGCGCAGGAAAATGGCGGCGTCAAGATCAATGCGGGATTACAACAGAATCTCGGCATTCGATTCGCCTCCGTTCGCAGCGAAACGATCGGCGACACGTGGAATGTTGTAGGCACCACCGCTTTTGACGAAAGCAATGCCGTGGTCGTGCAAAACCGCGCGACCGGGTACATCGACAAGCTGTATGCGCGCAGCCCAATGCAAGGCATCAAGCGTGGTTCACCCATCGTTTCCATCTTCGTTCCGGAATGGGTAGCACCGCAGGAAGAATATCTGGCCCTGAAGCGCAGTGGCAACAACGAGCTTGCCGCATCGGCACGCCAGCGAATGCGGGTGATGTCGATTCCCGATGCCCTGATTTCGGAAATCGATCGTACCGGCCGGTCGCAATCACATGTCGTTTTAACTTCTCCGATTACCGGTGTGCTGGCAGAGCTCCCCGTTCGCGAAGGCGCGGCGGTCACGCCCGGCATGACGATCGCCAAGATCAACGGGCTGGAAAAAGCTTGGCTGATCGCCGAGATACCGGAAACACAAAGCAGCCGGATCCGTCCCGGCATGGTGGTGACTGCCACCGCATCACGCGACGGCAATCGCGTCTACAAGGGAACAATTCGCGATCTGCTGCCGGACGTCAACGCCTCCACACGTACGGTGCAGGCTCGCATCGAGTTGAACAATGACGATGGCGGTCTGATCCCGGGGCTGTTGATGCGCGTGGAGCTGGCGTCGGGTAACAAGAAATTGCGATTGTTGATACCGACCGAAGCGATCATTACTGATGGCAGGCAGTCGCGCGTGCTTGTCAAGGACACGGGAGACGGGCTTCATCCGGTTGCCATCGTGACGGGAGAAACCTTCGGCGATGACACTGAAGTCACCGAAGGACTCGCAGAAGGTCAGCAGGTCGTCGCATCGGGGCAGTTCCTGGTCGATTCGGAAGCAAGCCTGAAATCGGCTCTGCCGAAACTATC